>SKQZ01000005.1 GCA_007118765.1 Candidatus Hydrogenedentota bacterium | reverse complement strand
GCGCAAAACACCTGCTCTGGCGCAATCTTCACAGGCTCACGACGAAACCTGATGAAATATCCGGGCTAGGCAGCCGGGTCAGTAACCGACGACACTTACGGCTGCATTATACGGTGATATGCACTATTCTAAACAACAGGCGGGTAAACGGCCAAACAGGTGTTTTTGGTTCGTCTATTTCGGTATAGATATACCAGTAAAATGTTTGCGTGGCGACCCCTGATGTGATACACTCAGTCGGTTTTCAGGAAATCAGGGCTGGTGTCCCGAGGGGACGAAGCCAAGGCTGTCCCGACATGCGTGTCGGCAGGCGGATTGCGCCATTACATAACGGAGACACGAAAAATGAAAAAACAAACCAAGAAACAGATGGGGGTTTGCAGTTGGTCGTTACAGGCGACAGGCCCGCAAGACCTTGCCGACAAGGTAAATGCACTGGGGCTCAAAAAAGTGCAATTGGGGCTGGTGCCCCATCGGGACGACCCCGGCGCATGGGACGGCGTAGAAGAGGTGCTCGCAAAATCAGGTATCAAGGTGGTATCCGGCATGTTTTCCACCATCGGCGAAGACTACACATCCCCGGCAACCATTCGTAAGACAGGCGGTGTTGTGCTGGACCAATACTGGGAAGAGAATTTGCAGTTGGCGGCCAAGGCGGCGGCGGCAGCAGGGGCCATGAACTTGGAGACGGTGACGGTTCATGCAGGGTTTCTGCCCCATAGCCCGCAGGCGCCGGACTTTGACCGCCTTAGCCGGCGTGTCCTCACCCTTGCCGAGATATTCCGCGAAGAGGGCGTATCGTTGCTGCTGGAGACCGGGCAGGAAAGCGCCGAAACACTGTTGATATTCTTGGAAGAGATGCGTAAACGCGGCGGCGATGACATTGCCGTCAACTTTGACCCGGCCAATATGCTCCTCTATGACATGGACGAGCCCATTGAAGCCCTGAAACAATTGGTGCCCCATGTGCGCCAAGTCCATGTCAAAGACGCGAATCGAACGAAAGAAAAAGGTCAATGGGGCGAGGAAGTGGTCGTCGGCACGGGGCAAGTGGACTGGGTTGCCTTTGTGACGTTACTTGCCGAGGCCAACTTTGATGGCGGCTACATCTTTGAGCGCGAACAGGGCGATGACCGGGTTGGCGATATTACAAAAGGCATCCAGGCGCTTGAGGCTGCAATGAAACAAGTGGCGTCGTAAGACAGCGAACGACCCGCCCAAGAAAAGATGAAATTGTGCCGCCGTTTTTTTATCCATGCAAAAGCGGCGGTTCTGTATGCGACGCAACCCCATTACCATAGCCCGCGGTAAGACGTGGTTGACCAAGCGGTATTGCGGGATTGCGCCTCGTCGCCCATGTGCGTGTGCGGCGGGCCGGACGCATTATTCACGACCGTACACATGAAAAAGGAGTTGAGGTCACCATGAAACCCTACACTGTTGCCTGTATCCTTGGCGCGCTGTTTCTGCCCGCTGCGACAACTGTTGCTGTTCCGCGCATTATCCTGGACACCGACATGCGCGGTGATTGTGATGACGCAGGTGCGTTGGGCATGCTCCATGCCCTTGCCGATAACGGCGAGTGCGAAATACTCGGTGTGATGGCCAGCACCACGGGGCCGCATGTTGTGGGCACCATTGCCGCCATCAACGCCTATTACGGGCGTCCATATCTTCCCGTTGGCTTGTATGATGGCGAGGGAACGCATGGGGGGGATGACTACGCCCCGGTAGTGGGCGATCCGGCGTGGTTTCCGGCGCATCTATGCAATGACACCGCACCTGACAGCACCACCTTATATCGGCGGTTATTATATGAGGCCCCCGATAACAGTGTCTCCATTGTGGTTATTGGCGGACAACCGTGTGTATACGAGCTGCTCCAGTCAGAAGCAGACCACGAAGGCGACGGCTCCATCAACATGACCGGCGCGGAGTTGGCCGAGGCCAAGGTAAAGGAGCTGGTGCTGATGGCCGCCCATTTTACCAACCCCGATCATCGTGAGTGGAATGTGATCCTTGACGTTGTGGCCGCACAAACGGTGGCCCGCGATTGGCCCGGCACAATTGTCTTTTCCGGATTCGAGATTGGCCACGTTATCCGAACGGGTGCGCGCCTGCAGGACCCCCAAACAAACCCGGTTGCCATGAGTTACAAGTTGTATCGCGGCACAGACGGCGGCCAGGGTGTGATTGGAGACCGAATGAGTTGGGACCAAACGGCGGTATATTATGCCGTCCGCGGGCTGGAACACGAAGGGCAATCCATTTGGGGGTTGGCGGGGCCGGTGTCCGTTTCTTATACGGACGAAGGACACACCCGCTTTGAGGAGGTGTCGGAGGGCAACCGTTTTTACTTTACCCAGGAGATGGACATTGAGGCCACGGAGAAGCTCATTGAAGACTTGATGGTACAGCCGCCCCGGGTGTCTGCACGTCTTGCCTCGCCAACGAACGGTCAGGCCTTTGTTGTAGACGCAGAAGTCGCTTTGAAGGCTTCCGTTTCCGGGCTCAGCTGCCGGCCGGGAACAAGCAGCGATCCCACGGATGTCACTATGGAAGCCAGTGTCACCGCACGAAACCAATCTGTTGAACGTGTGGTGTTTCTTGTGGATGGTACGCCTGTCACCGAATTAACGGAAGCGCCTTATACCGCAACATGGCGTTCGGATGCGCCCGGAACCCATGAAATACAGGCCTTTGCCGATACCGAAGACGGAGCACGCTTCTACACAAGGGTCGTGCCTGTCTCCATCATTGACGCACACGAGCCTGTCAGTGCAAACAGACCGGCTGAGAATACGAATCTGGCGTCGGCTGCCGCGGCCACCCTTTCCGGAAGTGTCGCGGCAGACGAGGGCCGGGGTACGCCGGAGGCCATCTTGTTTGACCCTGCGCAAAACGACTACGCCCTTCGCACCGACTATAATGAATACGGCGTGGCCCACGGTCAGGACCTTGGGCTTGTAACGGAAGAGGCGCCCTTTTACTGGCAGGCGCAGTGGGATAAGCCCATGAACGTAAATGAAATCACCATCGGCGGCGCCTATGGCAACCAACCGCAGCCGTTCGCCATGTGGAAAGTGCAATATCGCCATGATGACGCGTGGCATGTCCTGCTGGAAGGCCGGGGAGGATGGCTCAACACCGGTATATTCCAATGGGGCGGACCCGATGGCCCGGTCATTGTCGCGGATGCTGTTCGTGTCATTGCGTATTCAGACGGCGTACATCCCCTTGTCAGTACCCATCTGCGCGGTCGGGGCGGTCAATCGGAAAACGTAGACGACCGCGGCACAACGCCCAAGGCAACCCTAATCCGATACCGATAACGGAGCACGATGTAACACGTCGTCAGGTGCGTCCGCAGCACTTCTTGTACTTGCGGCCGCTGCCACAAGGACACGGTGCATTCGGTTCCGGGGTGTCGGCGGTTTTCCCGTCCTGCTGTTTGCGCACCCATTCCATCACGTTTGCCGGTGGACGCCGGTTGCGCAGTTCATTCGCCATAAAGCGCATGTACGGATTCACATGCTCGAAAAAGTGGCGATAGCCCGCGCACAAATAATTCAGGCCGGGGTCGCCGTCGGGCGTACTCAAAAAACGGTGCTTGGGACATTCGCCCTTGCAGGCAAAATGATACGGGCATTCACGACAGTAGGGGGGCAGCGTATCCCGTT
>SKQZ01000159.1 GCA_007118765.1 Candidatus Hydrogenedentota bacterium | reverse complement strand
TTGGGAAGAGGACTGCGTTTGTTTCAAGACGGCTGAATGGTGGCGCAAACATTGGGACGCGTGCGGGTATGTCAAGGACGTGCAGGCGGACACGCAACCCGATGGCTGGCGCCATTGGCGTGATTTTGAAATGGCGCTGGAGCTAACCGGTAAAAATATATTTCCGTCCTGTGTTGAGGCGCTCGAACGTGATGCAGGTGAATACATTGGTTTTGTGCGGCTCCAAGCCGTGCGCACAGAGCGGGCGGGCATGAATCTGTATGACCCGGCCCTTGGGGCGCAGACGGGTATTGATCCGTAACCTATTTCAACGCATCGTGGCTTCGGGCGCGTGACGTTGAAGGTGGGCTTTGATGGCATCTATTGCTACCGTGCGGCGCAGGGTGGACATGTGATCGGCGTCAGGAACAATAGTCAACGTCATGTTGGCCGTGATCTCAGCCATTTTTTCCGTGAACGGACGAAGCGGATCGCGATCGCCCACCAACGCCAGCGCCGGCACTTCGTTTTGGCGCAGGGCCGTCTCTTCGACAACCAAAGCGGGCATCGAACGCAGCAGCGCGGCGATGGCTTTATTGTCGTTGATAAGCCACAGACCGACGGACATGCGCAGGCGGTTGCGACGGCTCACTTCGCGACCAATCGGCGTCAGACGTTCGGACAACATGCCATAGCCACGTCCGGCATCCAACTCATCCGCCAATGCCTGGAAGAAGTCAAACTCTTCTTCCGGTCGTGGGGTCCAACCCGCTGCGCAACAGGCAAACGACAGCAAACGGTCGGGATACAATTCGGCGAGTTTCAGCACAATAAATCCGCCCATGGAATACCCCAGCACATGGGCTTGATCCAATTGCAGGTGGTACATCAGACGAATGATATCGTCACACAGATTCACGCCATAGGAAGCGGGGGAGTGTGGTTTGTCGCTGTGGCCATGACCGCGGTTGTCCAGTGTAATCACTTGGTAGTCATCCTTCAGCGCGCCGACTACGTCCCGTTCGCGAAAATTAAGCCCGCCGTTGATGGCCAGTCCATGCACAAGGATTACCGGCGTTCCAACCCCGTCCACCGTGTAATGGATGCGGACGCCGTCTGAATCAAAGTAGGCGTATTCCGGGTTCATTGCCGCAAGGCGATACGCGGTATACCCGAATCCCATCATGGCGAGAATGCCGACGGCAACGAGGGCCAGTGCCAAGCCAAACGCTGCAAGCAGAAGTATTTTCTTTCGCATATCCTTCTCCCGTTGTTGTGCAGTCATGATACCAGAACAGAGGACGCACATGGGTACATGCACACACATGAAATTGTACTGATGTTTTTCCTATACTGTGTGTGCTGGCCCTGGAAAGCCTTGTAAAAACAATCTCTACACCACGAAACGAGGGAAAGAAATGCGTACAAAAAAAAGCGGGCATGTTCCTGATCCCATTACCATGCAAAAAGTCGGCGCCATTGTGCTCGGTGGCGGGCGCGGAACCCGGTTATATCCATTGACAGCGGTGCGTTCAAAACCGGCGGTGCCGTTGTGCGGCCGGTATCGGCTGGTGGACATCCCATTAAGCAATTGCATTAACTCAGGCATCAATCGCATCAGCGTGCTCACGCAATTCAACAGTCATTCTCTCAATCGCCATATCAACAATGCCTATCACTTTGACTCTTTCAGTGGCGGTGAAGTGGAGATTCTGGCCGCTGAGCAAACAAATGAAACGGGCGACTGGTTTCAGGGAACTGCCGACGCCGTGCGCAAGCACCTTTCCCATATCCGCCAGCGGGGCGTCACACACTTCCTGATCCTTTCCGGCGACCAGTTGTATCGCATGGATTATCGGGCATTGCTTCAAACTCATTTGGAAAAGGATGCCGACATAACAGTCGCTGCTTTGCCGGTGAACCGCAAGGCGGCAGAGGGGTATGGCATCATGAAAGTCAACACGAAATGTGGTATACGGCGCTTCGTGGAAAAGCCAAAGGATGTCGCGTTATTGGATACCCTGATTACGCCGCAAAAAGTGTTCGACTATTTCGGGTTGCAGGCCGATGGAAAAGAATTTCTGGCATCCATGGGCATCTATGCCTTTAAGGCGGACGTGTTGGAGCAACTATTGACGGAACATCCCGAGTGGGATGATTTCGGCAAAGAGGTATTGCCCGCTTCACTCAAGACCCACAAAATGTTTGCCCACATGTTTTATGGATTCTGGGAAGACATCGGAACGGTGCGGTCCTATTTTGACGTGAGCATGGCCATGACCGGGCCCAACCCCCCCTTTGCTTTTCACGACCCCAACAATATTATTTATACCCACACGCGTATGCTGCCGGGCGTGCGCGTTACCAACGCGAACATCAAAAACGCCATCATTTGCAGTGGGTCGCGTATAGACCGGGCTACCGTTACGGATGCGATTATCGGCATTCGAAGCATTGTCAATGAGGGAGCGGTAATCAAACGCAGCATTGTACTTGGCGCCGACTATTTTGAGGCGCCGGAATCACGGCTCTCCCATCCGATCGGTATTGGTAAAAACACCCACATCACACAGGCCATCATTGATCACAATGCGCGGATCGGCAACAATGTCGTCATTAAAGGTTCAAACAAATTGCGCGACAGCGATGGCGCTGGTTATGCCATACGTGACGGCATTGTGGTGGTCTTAAAAGACGCGGTCATTCCAAACGGCACAAAAATTGGCGCCGTCTGAGTCTGCATGTCGCACGGGTTTTACCTTGGGACCTCGCCGGTTTTTGGGGATGACATGGATGTGCAGGTGTAATAGAAAGTTATGAGGCAGGTGAATTAGTTGCAATACACCACCGAATCTTGATACATTCGCCTGCAATAGGTTTTGGGGCATGTAGTACCAAAAAAAAGAAAAAAGGAGGCGCCATAATGCAGACTTCTCTAATCATTGAATCAAACGGTTCCGGCAAGGAGAAACTGGAAACCCTGTTGCAGGAAGGGTGGTCCGTTTTTTCGATTACCGCCAACCACGGAAAAAGTTACAATGATTTTCTTGTTATCCTTGAAAAGGGATAGTAACGTTAGATAACAAAGCGGCACCCGCTGTATATACGAGACGTGGTGATCTGGTTAACTTTGAAAGGAGATCGGTATGAACCGCAGGAAAGTATTGCTGTCGGCATTCGCATTAACAGTGGCCGGTATTCTTCTTTTGAATTTGGTGGGGGTTCCCAGTCGTGTTCCCGCGGAAGAGCAGGAACGCCGCGACCGCGTTCGGTTGCGACTGGAACAGATTCATGCCGGGACAGATGACGAAGTGGTAGACGCCGAAGACGTTGCCGATATTGTGGAGGAAGTGTTGCCGGAGGCAATTACAACAGAGGAGGAAGAAGAGATGTGGCCAGAAACCGCGCCCGATAAATTCAAGGTCAAATTTGAATGTACCAATGGCGAATTTATTATTGAATGCTATAAGGAATGGGCGCCGCTGGGCGTTGAACGCTTCTATCAGCTCGTGCGCGAAGGCTTCTATGATGATTCGGGCTTTTTCCGTGTGGTGCCGGGATTTGTTGTACAGTTCGGGTTGGCGGCCGATCCCGAAGTCACGGCGAAGTGGCGCACCCAAACCATTCAAGACGACCCGGTGGTGGAGAGCAATACGCCGGGCACCATCACCTTTGCCACATCAGGACCCAATTCACGTACCTCCC
>SKQZ01000155.1 GCA_007118765.1 Candidatus Hydrogenedentota bacterium | reverse complement strand
CGCAGGCCGCCGGCTGACAGCGTGTTAGTACACGTCGAAGTCGGCGGGCAAGCAAAGTGCCTGATATGGTGTAAGATTCGCAGGCGCAACCCCGCCACGGCGGGGTGAAATATGCGGGTTAGCCCCATGCCGGTTTTGATTCCATTGTATACCTTTGCTATTATCAGTCGTCACACGAAGCATTAGGCTGTCGCCATCAGACGCGACAATTGTTATCGCGCACTCACAGGGTACACCCGAAAACGGAGGACTTATGGCGCGTGTCGAACTGAAAAACTTAGGCAAGATATATCCCGGCAACGTTGAAGCCGTCAAAGACGCAAACCTCGTGATTAACGACAAAGAGTTTGTTGTGCTTGTTGGCCCGTCAGGATGCGGTAAATCAACCACTCTGCGCATGATCGCCGGTCTTGAGGAAATAACCAGCGGCGAGATCTACATTGGCGACACCCTTGTGAACGATGTACCGCCAAAGAACCGGGATATCGCCATGGTATTCCAGAACTACGCTTTGTACCCGCACATGACGGTTTACAAGAATATGGCCTTCGGCCTGATCCTGCGCAAATACCCCAAGAAAGAGATTCAGCGGCGCGTGCAGGAAGCAGCCGAAATACTGGGGATAACCGAGCTGCTTGATCGACGCCCCAAAGCACTCAGCGGCGGACAGCGTCAGCGGGTGGCGGTGGGACGCGCCATCGTGCGGCAACCCAAGGTATTCCTGTTCGATGAGCCATTGTCCAATCTGGATGCCAAACTGCGCGTACAAATGCGCACCGAGATCTCGAAACTGCACACGCGCCTCCAGTCCACCATGATTTACGTTACCCATGACCAAGTGGAAGCCATGACCATGGGCGATCGCATCGTTGTGATGCTTGATGGCATTATCCAGCAGGTGGCGCCGCCTCTGGAGCTCTATCATCATCCCGTGAATCTGTTTGTGGCCGGCTTCATCGGCAGCCCGCCGATGAACATGGTCAAAGGCAAGCTGGTGGGTGAAAACGGCAGTTTGTTCTTTGTGGATGAGACCGGGGCGCTGAAGCTGCAAACGCCAAACTCGCGGGAAGCAACCCTGGCGGCATACGAAAACAAGCCCATCATTCTTGGCATACGTCCGGAACAGCTGCTGGAAAATCGGGAACAGCAGGAGAAACCGGGCGCAAGCATCAACGCCTTGGTGGAGGTGGTGGAACCGATGGGTTCGGAAATCAATCTCTACCTCAGCGTGGGCGGGCAACAGCTGACGGCGTGCATCAATACGGACACCCAGCCGGAAGTGGAACAACCGCACATACTCGATGTGGATATGGAAGCCACCCACTTTTTCGACGCCAATACGGAAATGACCATCTATTAGCGGCGTCGGCAACGGGGCGGCGTACCGCTAAAAGGCGTATCCCAAGCCGAGCGTAAGCATGTTAACCCCGGAGTTATAGCGCCCAAGATTAGCGTTGGATATGTGCTCCAACCGTAAGACCCCATGCCAGCCGGCCGAACACTTATACCCGACTCCCAGCCCGGTCAAAAAGTTGATATTGGAACTGTTGTCTACAATGCGGTTTTTGTGGCCCAACACGTGGGCGCCGCCCTCCACAAACCAACCGCGGTATTCATCAGCAACAGAGTAGACGCGCAATCCCAAACCGGCGCCCGCACCCCAGACGGTGTCCTCGCCGCGCTCATCCTGTTCATATACAAACAACGGTAACAATCGAAAACCCAATGTACAACGGCTAGAAAAGGGTTTCTCATACTCCACCAGTCCCCGGAGCATATAATCTCCGGAACGGCTGGAACCGCCGGAGTGGATGCTCGCACTCCCGGATAATTCCAGCTGCCACCGCCCATCGCGCCATTGCAATTCGCCCGCTGCCGGCAACGCACACAACACAACCCCGATGACAATAAACAGCCGCACTTGGTTCATAGGTTACAACCTTTGCTTGTAGCGTTAAAACACATCAACAAACACAACCTGTTGTGAAAAAAGCCATGTTGCGCCCGCACTACACGTGATGGCGCTTATTTCGACCAGACAATTCAACCACAGTATTCAACGGCGTGATGTACAATAGCGTCTGTGTGTTGAGCAGGAGCCCGCCAAAAAGGTACTTGCAAAAGATGACAGAGTATAGGCCAACCCCCACCGTAATATCAAAAATATGATCGGTGCGTTAAAGTGATCCTGCTGTCTTATTTGTGATAAAATACCGATAATACAAGATGTGGTGGCGGTGTTCTCGTATGGGCACCATACCGGCATGAAACAAGACCGACCGTTAGATTGTATTTCAATCAACCAGTACTTGACGTTCTTCCTTACGTGTCAGGTTACGGTCCATTCCCACAAATGGTATGATGGGTGCGGCGAGCAGCAAGCACCGTCGCTGTTTAAGTATACGCATGAAAACCCACGGTTTAACTGAAACACTTATGAAAAATAACGTTGTGTTCCTGTGCGGCATAAGCATCATGGCACTGGTCATTGGCGGCGTCGGTTGCAACCTGCCGGCAGAAGGCACTGTGGAAAACAACGCCACAGAGCAAAATGCCGCCGTTGCACCAACCACGCCGGTGGAAGTGGTTACGCCGGAGCGGGGGACCATTGCCGCCCACTTTGAAACTACGGCGCGCATTGAAGCCGAGAATCGGGTTGAAGTCTTGTCAAAAGGCACGGGGGAGTGCATGGAGGTAAGGGTTGACGTAGGCGATGTCGTTGACGTCGGCCAAGTGCTGGCATTGCTTGAACGGGACGAATTGGACGCACAGGTGCGGCAAGCCCGCATTAACGTGCAACAACAGGAGACGGCTTTAGAGATAGCGGAACGCAGTTATGAGGAAGGCATCGTTTCCTCCATTGACCGCGACAACGCACGGTTTGCCCTTAACCAGGCACGCGTCAATCTGGAACTGGCCGAACTGCAACTGCGCAACCAAACGATTCGCGCCCCCATTGCCGGCGTCATCACCAAACGTCTTATCCAAAGGGGCATGGTCGTTACACCCGGTGTTCCTGTTTTCTCGATTGTTGATGCCGATTCTTTCGTGCTGCCCATACAGGTGCCGGAAAAAGAATTGGCCCGCTTCACGGCTGGACAGGAGGCCGAAGCACGTATTGACGCCGCACCGGACCGTGTTTTCCAAGCACGTGTACGGCGCATTTACCCCAGTATTGATCCTACAAGCGGCACGGTGCGCGTTTTGCTTGATTTTGAGGAGTCCGACCGACCGCTGCTGCGCGAAGCCGCGTTTGCCCGGGTACGGCTCGTAATGGAATCACGCAACAATGCATTATTGGCGCCCCGCGACGCCGTTTTTGAAGAAGAAGGGCGCAACTACGTGTTTTTGGTTGAAGCGCAGCACGCCGGGGACGATACAGACACAAATGAATCAGACGTTAGATTTTTCGCACGACGCCGCGAAATCACACTTGGTTTGGAGCACAGCGACCGCGTGGAAGTTCTGGACGGCCTGACCGATGACGCTTTGATTGTGACAATGGGGCAACACTCCTTGAAACCGGATGCGCCGGTTGTCATAACGAGCCTGGAGGACGAGCTCGCGAAACGTGCGTCAGTAACGCTGGACGAAGCATTGGAAGCAGCCGTACAACGGGAAACCACCGTAAGCGGCGACCGCAGCCGCCACACACATGACTCCTTGGCGCTGTAAACATTGCCGGATATGTG
>SKQZ01000071.1 GCA_007118765.1 Candidatus Hydrogenedentota bacterium | reverse complement strand
GGCGATCAGGCCGTGTCCTTGCTGGCGGCCAATGCGCCCAAGGTCTCCATGGGCGAAGAAAAGCAGTGGGCTCCGCTGACCCGGCTTTCCCGACACTGCGCCGAAATCGCCGCGCTGCTGGCTCTTTCGAGTGGGCGCGCCACACCGAACAGCGCCTATTGCGCGGGCTTGCTCCACGCCATCGGCAGTTATGCCTTGGGCGCCCTCGACCCGGAAGAATACACCAAAATCGACCCGGACACGCCCCCCGACACCCGACGAAAGGCCGAAACACAGGTGTTCGGCCTGGGCTTTCCGGAAGCAGGCGCACTTCTCGCCACACAATGGCGATTCCCCGAACCCCTCACCGAGACCATCAGACACTCCGCAGACCCGGAACAAGCCGGCGATTTCCGTGACCTCGCCATGATAGTACATCTTGCCGTGCGGCTGGCCCGGGCTGACGGCCAAGTGGAACAGGAAGCGATTACTGACTGCGCCGACGCCCTCAAATCTTTAAACATTGATCTCGCGGAAATTACCGAAACGCTGACACAAACCGCCGCTACCACCGCAAACGCTCAATCCTGAGCGAGGGTGGGGGTGCTTCCTCACGCGCCATGACATGCCCTTGCATAACAGCAGTCCCTTGCCCTACCATACTGACGTAACAAATGCATACGCGTTGGCCACACGCCCTGTACTTGCGCCCTGTCCAAAACAGTAACTGGACGGTGTCGGAGCAAGCCCGCGGCGTGACGCCCGTTAACCCAAAGGAGACAAAGACGATGTTCTATTCTGGTATTTCGGATGAAGCAGGCAAGGATATTGCAACCCAGATCAAAGCGCACCGGGAGCTGGGATGGCAGCACCTTGAATTGCGTGCCATTGACGGCGTGAACTTGACGCAACTGGACGACGCAGCCTTCGACGCGGTATATGGAGCGGTTACGGAAGCGGGCATGAAGGTATCGTGTTTCGCGAGCGCCCTTGCCAATTGGGCACGCCCCATCACCTGCGATCCTGAAGTAGACATCAATGATCTGAAGCAGGCCATTCCGCGCATGCACCGTTTCGGCACGCAATTTATCCGTGTCATGAGTTATCCTAACGATCCTGACAACCCGGTGGACGATGCCACATGGCGCAAGAAAGCAATCAAGCGCATGAAGACGCTCGCCCGTATGGCCGAGGACGGCGGCATTTTGTTGGTTCATGAAAACTGCAGCGGCTGGGGCGGCTTGTCCGCAGAAAACAGCAACATTCTGTTGGGGGAAGTGGACAGCCCCGCATTGAAAGTGGTGTTTGACACAGGCAACCCGGTGACCTATGGTCAGGATGCTTGGGACTATTACCAGCAGGTACAAGCGGACATCGTGTATGTGCATATCAAAGACGCACGCAAGATCGACGGCGAAGACCACTATTGTATGTGCGGCGACGGTGACGGCTATGTGAAGGAAATTGTGGGCGACCTGCTCAAACGCGGCTATGACGGCGGTTTCTCCATCGAACCCCATTTGGCGGCGGTCATTCATTCCGGCCAGGAGGCGGCGAGTGCGGAGCAACTGTACCAATCCTATACGGACTACGGCCGTCGTCTCATGGAGATTGTTGAGGCGGTCAAACCGGCGTAGTCGTTTTCACGGCACAACAAACAACCCTGTAAGGATATCGCATGAAACGCATGGCTGTGCTTACCAGCGGCGGCGACGCGCCCGGCATGAATGCCGCCATTCGGGCGGTGGTGCGTGCGGCTGTTGCCAACGATGTCGAAATCTTCGGCGTGCAGCGTGGGTACCAAGGGTTGATAGACGGTCACATTGCGCCCATGGACGCACGGTCGGTAAGCAGTATCATTCATCACGGCGGCACCATCCTGCGCACGGCGCGCTGCCCTGCGTTTATGGAAGCGTCCGGACGCGCCGAGGCGGCGGCACAACTTGCCCGATTGGATATTGCCGGTTTGGTGGTTATCGGTGGGGACGGCTCGTATCACGGCGCCCATGCCCTTGTCCGGGAACACGATATTGCCACCGTCGGCATACCCGGCACCATTGACAACGATATTGGCGGCACACAGTTCACCATCGGCTTTGACACCGCCCTCAACATCGCAGTGGAAGCGATTGATCGTTTGCGAGACACAGCCGCCTCCCATGACCGCATCTTTTTTGTGGAGGTGATGGGGCGACACAGTGGTTTTATCGCCATGTACAGCGCCCTTGCAGGTGGCGCCGAAGCCCTGCTCACACCGGAACAACCCACCGATATCAATGGGTTGATCGCCTCGTTGCGGGAGGCAAAAGACCGGGGCAAGACGTCCATGATCGTAGTGGTCGCGGAAGGCGATGACGCGGGCCCCGCCCATACCATCGCGGAACACGTGGCGAACGCGTCGGAGTTTAAGGAACCTCGTGTCGCGGTCATCGGCCATTTGCAACGCGGCGGTGTTCCTTCGGCCTTTGACCGGGTGCTCGCCGCCCGCATGGGCGTGGCCGCGGTGGAAACCTTATTGGCCGGTGACCGGGATGTGATGATAGCCTTTGAAGACAACGCCCTGCGCACGCGACCGCTGGAGGACGCATGGCGCCTGCGCACGCGCTTTGATCCCGATCTGTTTCGTGTGTTGCAACTGCTCTGTGTATGATGAACATCACGCCCGTGGCGTGCCATACTCCGTGACGCAACCCTCGGGAGAATCCCCGTACAATGCGATTACTTGACCGATATATCGTGGGCAAGATAGGCCCCCCGGCGATAGCGGCGGCCGTGGTCATCAGCGTGGTGGTGATGGGCGGCGCGGTGCGCAGCCAGCTGCGCGGCCTGACCGACCGCATCCCCATGACGCAAATCGCCGTACTCGACATTGTGCGCATCGCCTTCTATGCCTTGCCCACGCTGGTGGGCTATCTCTTTCCCATCACATTTCTGCTGGGCATCATGGTGGTGTTCAGCCGCTTGGCGCAACGCAATGAATTGACGGCCATGAAGGCCGCGGGCGTACCGTTAAAACGTTTGGTGTTGCCCGTGGTACTTCTCGGCGCCGTGCTCAGCGGGCTGGCATTCGTCACGGCAGACCGGCTCCAGCCCTGGGCCTTCGGACGGCTCATGCGGCTCGTAACCACCGAGATGCCGTTGCGCATGTCCATGGATGTTTTGCCCACGGGCGTTATGCATGAAATCGCTGACTGGCGTGTGTATGTGGGGCGACGAGAACCCGACGGCGTGTTGCGCGACATTGTCATTCTGCAACCGGAAGCAACAGGCGCCAATGCATTCTATGCCGACAGCGCCCGCATACGCACTGTTGACAATCAACACCAGTTGGAGTTGCAACAGGGGTTGTTCATTCCCAATGACCCGCACCGGCATTTTATGTTTAAGTCGCTGTCAAAAACACCGCCCACGCCGGACACGGGACGAATGCCCGACCTCACCGAAGGCATGACCATACAAGAGCTGTTTAAGACGCACGCGTCCCTGGATGAGCAGTTTGAGAAGACAGGCGCACTGCCGGTGGCCATTGAACTGCGGCGGCTCAGACTGGAAATAAAGAACCGGCTGGCTTTTCCGCTCATGTGTCTTGCCGTCAGCATTGTGGGCGCGCCCATCGGTGCGCGTTCGCGACGGGCCGGACAGTCCTATGCGTTCACCATCGGGTTGACCATTATTATTGTGTACTTTGTATTGCGAAAGGTGGTGGAGCTGCCCTTGCTATTGCCCCTTTC
>SKQZ01000254.1 GCA_007118765.1 Candidatus Hydrogenedentota bacterium | reverse complement strand
TGGCCGGCAGATAAAAAAGCGTGCGGTAAAAGGCCATGCCCTTCGTTTCCCGGTGCAGCAGCATGGCGATGCCCAAACTGACGACCATGCCCAACGGGATGGAAATTGCCATGTATATCGTGTTCCAAAGGGACTTGTAGAACAGGGGATCTTCAAAAAACATCTCGTGGTAATTGCGCAGGCCGACAAAGCGCGGCGGCGACAACACGTCGTATTCGCAAAAACTCATGAATACCGAAAACACCAGCGGGCCGCCGCCCAATACCAGAAACCCCACGAGCCACGGCAGCATGAACATGTACCCGGCATAATACTCGCGCCGGAAATAGCCGGTGGTCGTGACATTGCGATTAAACCACCAGTAAAGCACCGCCAGCGCAAGCAGCAATATCCCGATGTACCCCGCTACAATGGGCCCGAACCGCAACTCCAGATATTCGCGGTCATCATAAATGCGATCCAGTTCCGCCTGTACCACGCGCTCGCCCCGCTCCAAAGCCAAGCGCGCATTTCGATGAATGTCGCCGGGATCAAACTGCTTGTAAATGCCGCCGTTCATGGCGCGGACATGCTCGTTCCACAGCAACTGTCCCACGGGCGTCACCGGGCGGTATCTGGAAATGGGCAAAATATCCACAAACACCCGCATACTGTCTTTGTACGTGTCTTCAACCGACGGATCGGCAAGAAGATAATGCTCAATGCCCCATTCCGTAATGTCGCGGCGTCCGCTCATGCGCGGAATAAATACCGAGCCGCGGGCGCGCACCATTTGCGCCTCCGTGTTGCTGCGGATTTCGTACGCCCGGCGCGACACCAGATATTTGATCAGCAGCCACGCTTCCTCCGGGTGGCGTGTGCCCGTGGGAATGACATACGCAAACCCGCCCGACCAGCCAAACTGCGGCATGCCTTCCGGCGCGGGCGCGGGCGCCACGCCAAAACGCATCGAACGACGCTGGTCGGCAATGGCATGCAGAAAATAATCCCCGTCTATCTTCATGGCGATGCGTCCCGCCACAAAGGGATCGAGATCGCCCGCCGCTACCGAGGTTTGAAACGCTTCCGCCGCTTCCGCGCCCCCGACAATGTCGTACAGTTCGGTGACATAGGCAAGTGCGTCCACAATCGGCGGGTCGGTAAGGGTGCAGGTGCGCCCGTCATCGCTCATAAACTGGCCGCCATTCAGCCAGCCGTAAATGTACAGCCAGGAATTGCCGTAATTGGGAATGAACCCGACCTGCCGCAACCGGCCCGCGTCGTCGAACTCCGTCATAATGCGCGTGGCTTCGCGGAGTTGTTCCCACGTGCGCGGCGGCCCCACCCGCGTCGGATCGTCCGGGTCGGTACAACCGGCGGCGATCAACTCGTCTTCATAGCGTTCCAGCAGATCACGGTTGTAGTACAGGGCGCGGTTGTCCGTGTCGGACGCGATGCCAAACAATTCGCCTTCGTACAATGTCTCCTGCCAGCAGGGTTCAAAAAACTTGTCCGGGTCCAACGTGTACGGGCAGTCCGGCCGTTCGCGCAAATCCCGTTCCACAAACTCCTGCAACGACATGAACGCCCCGCGGGATGCCCACTCGCTCACGGCAAAGCGATCGAACCAGACCACATCGGGCGGATCGCCGCCGGCAATGGCACAAATCAGGCGTTGCGGATCGGCGGTGCGGTCCTGCATGGCGCTTTGGCCCACCGTCACCCGGATGTGGGGCTTGCCGTCCGTGCCGTCATACATGGCCTCGAAATCACGGATCATGTCAATGGCCAGCAAGTCCAGCTCGTTGCCCCAAAAATACAGGTGTACCGGTTCTGCGCCGAGGACGCCTGCCCCAATAAACAAACACACCGCCAGCACAACCAACGCCGTCGCGTATCGGTGAGAATATGTAATTGCTCTATTCAAACGTGTTGTCCTCAAGTTGCGGGCGCAACCGTCCGTTCTTATACGCTATATGGGCGGTGCATTTCCAACCAGATGAGCCTTGTCGGCATGGTTGGCGGCGTTCAGGAAATGAAAGACAGCCTCATGCTTAACGCGTAATGTTATAGAGTAAGTTGTTGATACACTTCAACCATAGTGGTATTATGACACAAGCAGCATTGGGCAAATCAGGGTTAACATGATGGAAAGGCACGGATATGAAAACGACGACGATGCTTATGGCGATGATTGTGGCGGTGGCAGCGGCGACAACAGGCACTGCCGAGGACGATGCGACCGCATGGCGCGTCTATATCGGCACCTACACCAGCGGCGCAAGCGAAGGCATTTATATGCTTGAGATGGACGCAACCACCGGCGAACTCACCCACGCGGGCTTGGCGGGTGCGGTGGAAAACCCCTCTTTTCTGGCGCTGCACCCCGCGGGAACATTCTTGTATAGTGTGGGCCGGGGCACGGATGCCGACGGCGAGCCGGCCAACTTGGCAAGCGCCTTCGCCATTGATCCGGAAAGCGGCGCGTTAACACTGCTTAACCAGGCCTCCACCGCCGGCGATGGCCCCTGTCACGTCGCAGTGGACCGCGCGGGACGCCATATCCTGGTGGCCAATTACAGCGGCGGCAATGCGGCGGTGTTGCCCATTGCCGAAAACGGCGCCTTGCGCGAAGCCGGCGATGTTGTGCAGCACGAAGGTTCAAGCGTACATCCCCGTCAACAGGCGCCGCACGCGCATGCGGTGCAGTTGGATGCCGCCGGTAACTTCGCCTTCATCATTGACCTGGGCATTGACAGGATTATGATCTATCGCTACGACGATGAAGAAGGCAGCCTTGAACCCAACGACCCGCCCTATGCCGCGGTTGCGCCGGGCGCCGGGCCCCGTCACTTCGCATTTCATCCGAACGGACAGTATGCCTATGTGGTCAACGAACTTGCCAACACGGTCACCGCATTTGCTTATGACGCCGCGGCGGGCAGTCTTGAGGCCATACACACCGTTGGAACACTGCCCGATGATTTTGAGGACGACAACACCACGGCGGAAATCTGTGTGCATCCGTCGGGACGCTTCGTTTATGCCTCGAACCGCGGTCATGACAGCATTGCCGCCTTTGCCGTGGAGGCTCACACGGGCCGGTTGTCAAGCATTGGCCAGACGCCCACGGGCGGACGGACACCACGCAACTTCAACATTACCCCGGACGGCGCCTTCCTGGTGGTTGCCAATCGTCAAACGGATAACATCGTGGTGTTGCGGATAGACCCGGAAACAGGCCTGCTTACGGACACCGGGCATGCCGTGGAAGTGCCCGCCCCTTCTTGCGTTGTCTTTTATAAACCCTGACCCGCATATCGCCGCCACTGCGCTAAACGCCTGATATGGTGTACGATTCGCAGGCGCAACAGAAATCTTGTGAAATATGCGGGCTAGGTTGTGTTGTGCCTCTTCCAGCGTGGGCAGGAGGTCAAGCGCCTCGCGGAAATAGGCGTACCCGTCATGATACAGCCCGAACCGGGCGCATATCACCCCCACGTTATTCAGCACAACAGGGTCGCGCCCATAGGCGCACAGGGCATCTTCAATATGCGCGCGCGCCTTGTCATGTTTGGCGGCGACCGTGTCCGGCGCGGCGCCCCGCGCTGTTATCAAGGCGGCCTTCGCTTTTGCCAGCGCAATCTCGTAGCGGATGGCCTCAGCGGTGTAGTCGCCCCGGGTGTCTTCGGCGGCCAACGTGTGCCACCGGTATTCCCCCCAATAATCCCGGCCCGACGGTTCCTCGTTTGGGCGCAGGACGCGGAAAAGCAGCCCTGCGGGCACAACCCGCACGCCGGGAAGGGGCACCGGCCGGGGACTGGCCAGATAGAGGGGACGGTCGGTGTTTTCGAGCAACCACGCAAAGATGTCGGGTTCATGCCGTCGTTTCGGGAATTCGCCGATGCGTGCGCGCATGTCCTCGGGCATGTCATCAAACAACGGACTGGAAACATACCCGTAGGTGCGCAGATTCTCCACGTCGGGGCGCATCCCCTTCACCGCCTGCAAGTACAGCACACTGAAGCTGCCGTGGTCGGACTGGGACACGTAGATGGCGTCGGGCGGCAGGGATTCAAGAATGTTGACGCCGTAATCACGGGTCCAGAAATAGTCGGACTTGTCGTTGCGACGCCAATGGGCGCCCAGCGGGCCTGCCACAACCAGCACCGCCACAAGAACGGCGGCCGCACGGAATCCGCCGCCGCGCCGCCACAGCGTTTCAAGGCCGACCCCGATCCCAACGGCGGTAACCATGTAAGCGGGGATGCCGAACACACGCATCACCCACAACCACTCGCGGGTCTGTTCAAAGTTTTGCCAGTAACAGAAGCCGACCACCACCGCCAACGCCGAACCCAACAACATCATTGCATAGCCCGGGCGACGGCGCAACAACACCAGCAGCCCCCATACTCCGATGAGGGCGCCCAAGGGCAGAAATTCGCCCAGCCAGAAACGACCGTATACGGCCAGCTGACCAAGCAAACGCGCCACACTGCGGGGATATTGGTGAAACATAAACTCAAATTGTGTGCGGCGTATTACGTGGTACATGTTTTCAAGGGTTTCGGGGTTGCCCCAGTCCACCGGCGGATTGGTGCGGGAACGTATGGGCAGGTAAAGAAACACCAGAAGAAACGTCGCCGACGCCACAAGACATAACATCGGATAGGTGGCAAGCCGCAACTGTTTGCCTCGGAGCGCTTGTACCGGGATACAGCGGTCTGTGCAAAACACATACAAGGCGAACAGGGGCGCAAGCAATGCGAAGGTATAGTGTACGGTCATGCCCAGACCGAACAGCACGGCAAAGACATACAACTGTCGGGGGCGCCGCGCCTCGCGCCACAGCAGCAACAATAACAAGCACAGGGCAAAGAAAAAGGCGTTCATGCTGTACACTTCCGCAATGACCGATTGCGCCCATAATTCGCGGGAACACGTCAGCGCCAGGCCCGCGCCCACCGCCGCAAAACGGTTGCGCGTGAGACAGACCACCAGAAGCGACACAATAAACACCGCTGCCGCGCCAAAAAAGGCGGACATAAAATTGACCCGCCACGCCACCTCGCCCATGGGCAGATACGTAAACAGATGGCCGATCAGACAGTACAGGGGATAGCCGGGGGGATGGGGTATGCCGAGCGTGTAGGCTGCCGCCACAAATTCGCCGCTGTCCTCGCCGGTAATCGTCGGTCCAAGCGTACACGTATACAAGAGCAGCGCCGCAAGCGCGACCAGTAGTGCGCACCCGTAATCGGGCCATGCGAAAAAACGGCCCGGACGCGGCATTGAAAGCCACCGGGGCGGATGCGACCAATCCAGCCGTGCTTCTATGTCGGGACTATAGTTTGTTTTCTTCATGACGTAACATGCGTCGTATGTTTCCATGGTGCCGAACAATAATCAGCGCTGCCACGGCGAGCGTGAACCAACGCACCGGCCAGGGGATTTCGAACAGGAACACGGCCACGCTCATGGTGGCGGCGGCGGCCACCGAACCGGCGCTGACCATGCGCGTGGCGGCAAGCACCGCTACAAACACCGCAGCCGCCAGCACCATGGGCATGGGCGCAAGCCCGAGGAAAACGCCCGTGCTCGTGGCAACGCCCTTGCCGCCGCGGAACCACAAAAAGATGGAAAAGGTGTGCCCGAGAATCGCCGCCATGCCACACGCAACCGGCAGGTATTCCCAAGAGTGCAGCCGCGCAAACAGCACCACCGGGAGCCACCCTTTGAACACGTCAAACGCAAGGGCAATAATCCCGTATACCTTGCCCAGCGAACGCATGGTGTTGGTTGCGCCAATGTTGCCGCTGCCTTCTTTGCGGATGTCAATGCCCCGAAATTTCAGGCCAAGCCACAGACCGGTGGGAACCGAGCCCAGCACGTAGGACAGGGCCAGCGCAATAGGAATCAAAATGGTGGCGCTCATGATTTACGTTTCTCCTCTCGTAATTCAATGCGAATGGGCACGCCCTCAAAGCCATACGCCGTGCGAAGCTGGTTTTCAATAAACCGCACATAACTGAAGTGAAACAGGCGCGCTTGATTGACAAACAAGACGAACTCGGTGGGCTTGACGCCGCTTTGCGTCGCATACAATATCTTCGCATGACGCCCTTTGTGACTGGGCGGATTATGCTTGGCCTTTATGTGTTCCATCAGCCGGTTGAGCTCGGCGGTGGAGATCCGTTTTTCCGCTTCCTGCGCCACCCGGTCCACATAATCAAAAACGGTGAACAACCGTTTGCGGGTGACGTTGCTGATGGTCAGCTGCGGCGCAAACTTCACCTGCGCCATCTTCAAATCCAGTTCGTCCGCCAGGGCTTTGAAACGTTTCGCCTTGTCCGCCACCAAGTCCCATTTTGTCCACACCAGAATAAAGGCGGCGCCCTGTTCCAGCGCATACCCGATAACGCGCTTGTCCTGTTCGGTCAGGCCTTCGGTGGCCTCCACCATAATCAAACACACGTCGGCACGGCGCACCGCACGCAGCGCGCGGGAAACGCTGTAATGTTCCACCGCCTCCCGGATGCCCGCTTTGCGCCGCATGCCGGCGGTGTCTATGAGCACGTATTCTCCGCCGCGCCAGCGGAAGTCCACATCAATCGCATCGCGGGTGGTGCCCGGGATCTCCGACACTATCGCCCGCTCCTCGTTTAGAATCGCGTTGATGAACGACGACTTGCCCACATTCGGACGACCAATAACCGCCACCTTGATGGGTTGTTTTTCGGCATCGGCATCGGCATCGGTGTCGGTCTCGTCTTCGTCATCGGCGGCGGGCACGGAGGTCGCCGGGGGCGGCGGCAAATGCTCCACCACGCGCGCCATCAATGCGTCCACCCCGATATTGTGGCTTGCGGACACCGGCGTCGGTTCGCCCAGCCCCAACTCGTAGTAGTCGTATACGTTCATGGCAAGCGTGGCGTTGTCCAGTTTGTTCACCACCGGCACCACCGGCTTGCCCGAACGCAACAACGCCTCGCACACGACATGATCGGTTCGGGTTAGTTCCTGCTGGCCGTCCAGAACAAGGATAATCACCCGCGCCTCTTCAATCGCCTGCTGCACCTGCCCCTGCATTTTGCGGGTAATGTCGTCCACCGGCTGTTCGATTATGCCGCCCGTGTCCACCAGTTGAAACTTGCGGTCGCCCCAGCACGCTTCATTCACAAAGCGGTCGCGGGTTATTCCCTCTTGATTATGCACAATGGCGCGTTGTTTGCCGATGATACGGTTAAACAACGTGGACTTGCCCACATTGGGACGGCCCACAATAGCCACAACCGGCATCTTCTTTCGTTTTGACGGCGCCATCAGCCTGCTTTCTTTTCTTGTACCTGCATATAGCCCGCAATAAAGTAATCCACCGCCGACCATGCCGAGGCCGCCAGCGCGCCGAACAACAGCGGATAGGTCAACCGCAAAGATGCCAACACCGACACCATCGCCGCCATTTGCAGCGCCGTGGTGGCTTTGCCCGACAAGCGCGGCGCCACCTTAAACGGGCCGTAGCGTTCGTTGATGAAATAGGCCCCCAACACAATGTACACGTCCCGGGCAAGAAACAGCGGCGGCGCCCATAAGGGTACGCCCGGACTGAAATGCGGATTGGCCGCCACAAACACATACCCCAGGTTAATCAACAGTTTGTCAGCCAGTGGGTCCAGCCGTTTTCCCAGCCGTGAACTCTGGTTGAAACGACGGGCATACCAGCCGTCAATCAAATCCGACAGCGCCGCAAGGACATAAATGAACAACGCCGCCGTGCGCAACGCCTCGCGCTCCGGTCCGTAGCCGAAAATGCAATACAGGAACACCGGTAACAGCACCAACCGGGAAAGGGTAATCTTGTTGGCGGTCGTCATGAAGAGTAAGGCTCCCTGCCGAATGGCAAACATATGCGCCGCGCGTCCGTGTGGCGGGCGCGCCCGAACGCCGACGGCACAACAACAGCAGCCTCAATAGATATCGTCTTCCCCCGGCAGATGACGTCGAATCTGCGCCACCAACTCTTTCGGGAAAAACGGCTTCTTGATCAGTTCCGCCGCGCCGAGACGAAACGATTGGGCCCGCGCTTCCGGCGTATGCGCCGAAGAAACACACAGCACGGGAATGTCTTGGGTTGTCGGATTGGCCTTCAGCTGCTCCAGCACCTCGTATCCGCTCATCATGGGCATCATGATATCAAGCAATACAAGGTCCGGGTTGTCCGTGTTGCAGATGTCCAGCGCCGATATGCCGTCATACGCCGTAAGCACGTCAAACCCCTCGCCGGTCAGGGTCGTCTCCAGCAGCGACACGACATCCGGCTCGTCGTCCACGACCAGAATGGTTCTCTTGGTAGCCACGGTTCCTCCTGTTCTAACTGTGTTACGTTACTGTTCACGCAGTTTTGCCGCATTATGTCCCGGCACAGTGTCGTACATGTTCACCCGCTATTATACGCCATCCCCGGCTCATTCGCCAACAGAACGGGTAAATATCCGCCGTGCAACAGACTATTGCAACACCCGCTGCAATAACCGCACCAGCGTACTTGCCTTGTAGGGTTTCTGCAGAAAAGCGGCAATTTGATGTTTGCGCAATCGTGACGTGGCCTCTTCTTCGCTGTAGCCGCTGGACAGGATTACCGGAATACGCTTGTTCTTCTCGCGGATGGCCTGCAATGTCTTCGCGCCGTCCATGTTGGGCATGGTCAGATCAAGAAGGATGCAGGCAATGTCCTCCCTGTGGTCATCAAGCAGCTGCAACGCCTCCCAACCGCTTTGTGCCACCAGTACCTCAAAGCCGCCACGTTCCAGCATCTTCTGAACCACATTTCGCACAATGATCTCGTCGTCAACCAGCAGAATGCGTCCGTAACGCGGCTTCTTGCCCGTCTGTTTGGGCGTGCTTGCCGGCGCGGACCGTTCCGCGGCGAAGGCGGAAAACAATACCCGGACGGCGGAACCTTTGCCCGGCGCGCTGTCCACCGCCATAAACCCCTTGTGTCCGCGTACAATCCCCAGCACCGCCGCCATGCCCAGACCGCGTCCGGTGAACTTCGTGGTAAAAAAGGGATCACACAAGCGGCGGCGCGTCTCCTCGCACATGCCACAACCTTCATCGGCCACCTCAAGGTACACATATTCCCCCGCCGGGTGTTGTTCGTTATGATAGGCGTTTTCAATGAAGTTGACGTCACAATGGGCGACGCCCGTGCGAATCGTCACGGCGCCGACATTCTCCTCGTAAGACTCGACCGCGTTGGTCACTAAATTGGTCAACAGCTGTTTGAGTTGCTGCGCATCGGCATAGATGGGCGGGGCATCGTCTGAAAGTTCATACTGAAAACGACATGCCGGGGCAATGCTGTTCTCAAAGAGCGGCGCCAAATCGCGCACAAGGGCCGATAGATTCACCGGCTCCACCATAAAATGTCCCTTGCCGGAATAGGCGAGCATCTGGCGGGTGAGGTTTGTGGCCCGTTGCGCCGCTTGGATGATGGCATTCACGCTGTCATAGGTGTTCGTGTTGGGCGCGGCCTCCTCGAATATCAAATCGGCATGGCCGAGTATGGCCACCAGCAGATTGTTGAAGTCATGGGCAATGCCGCCGGCAAGTACGCCCAAACTCTCCAACTTCTGCGCGCGCGCCATCTGTTCTTCCAGACTGCGGCGTTCTTCTTCCAGTTTCTTGCGTTCCGAAATGTCAAATATAACCCCCTGCAGGAAACGCAGTGTATGGGTCTCGTCCCATACCCCCTGGCCGCGTTCTTCAACCCACGTGTATCCCCCGCCTTTGCAACACATGCGATAGCTGATTACATACGGCTCTTTGCGCGCCACCGCGTTATTGACGCATTCGTACACATGCGGCAGGTCGTCAGGGTGGATGATGGACGCCAACGACGCGCTGGTATCCACCATCTGTGCCGCGTTATAACCGGTCAGACCCTCAATCTCTTCGCTGATAAAAATAAGGGTGTAAGCGTCGTCGTTCAGGCATTGATACACCACGCCGGGAACGTTTTCCACAAGCGCCTTGTATTGTCGTTCGCCCTCGCGCAACGCATATTCGGCCAGCTTCCGTTCTTCGATCTCCTGCGCCAACTGCAAGTTCTTGTAACCCAACTCGGCCAGCAAGGCCACCAGACCAACGGCATAACTGATGTGGTCTTCCGCCTCTTGGCGCGATATTCGGGGCACCTGCGCCACCGCATCCATGTAGGCGTCTGTCTCAAAGGCATATTTTTCTGCCTGTGTCTGAAAAAAGGCGGTGTCAACCTGCTCGTCATCATAAAAAAACTGGCCCAGAAACAGCGTGGCAACATGACGGTCGTCCACCACAATGGGCATGGCAATATCCCACAACCCGTTTTGACATTTGGCCGCCGCCACTTTGTTGTGTTTTAGCCGGGCTTGCAACTGATTGTTGCTATCCACGCAACAGGCCGCCGAAACCGGGTGTTGCCGGTGAAACTGCTCACAAATCGGTTGCCACCCAATGGACAGAAGCAAATCACTTTCAGGGGACACCAGACCAATGGGGACGTTGATTATCTTATGGAGCGCCTGAAGCAACTGTTCGATTTGTTCCATCGAAACAAGATCGTGCAGCGTGCAATGATGATGCTTCTTGCGTGAAAGCGAAAACGCGTTGTATGTATCGTCGCCAACCACCGTTTTCACGCCCTCCCGATTCTCACTGGTTTTGCTGTCATACTCACTTCCGCTTTTTAACGTATGTGCCGCGGTAACCGGTTACCCCTTGCGGAGAAAACCTTTCGCGCCTATGTAACACGCATAATGCGCTCCAAGATACAACCAAGAGACCCTAATCGCGCACCTAAGCCCCAATGCCACTCACTACCCGCTTTATTATAACATAAAATTCGACAAAATGGGGAAAAATAAAATGGACGTATTGCGGCAGCAACCCGCCCGGCAATTCGCGTTTTCCCATACAAGCAATTATTTATATCCCATAACAGCGCCCATGCCGCCCGGCATCCCCCCATGACGCTCCGCTGTCGCTACCGGGTCATGGCGTTCATTTGCCGTCCAGCAACTCATAATTCACAGGCTGGTGATGCCCCTTTTCCAAATGGCGGGCCAATATAAAGAAGTAGTCGCTCAGCCGGTTTACAAAGGCAACGGAAACGGGATGGTCGAAATCGGGGGTTGCCAGACAGAACGCCACCATGCGACGCTCGAAGGTGCGGGCCACCGCCGCAACAATATCTGCCTGGGCGGCCAGCGTGTTGGTGGCGGAAACAATGAAGGCCCGGGGCAATCGAAGCCCCGCCTCCATGCGCTCCTGTTCGGCTTCCAATTGCGCCAAGTGTTCCCGGGTGATTTCACCGCGGCGCCATTCCGGTTTCTTCCCGTGGGGATCGCTGATGATGGTGCCCAAAAGAAAATACGTGTGCAACAGAAAATGCAGGAACCCGATTTCCGTAAGGGCGTCGGGACCTTCCCCCTGCACTTGCAGACGCAGCATGGCGGTTTGCGTCCGCAATTCATCAAGCATGCCCACCGCTTCAATCATGGGGTGGCTTTTATCCAGTGCGCTTCCGTCCAAGGCCTTGGTGTTTCCTGCGTCGCCTTGTTTCGTTGTTACCTTCGATTTCATGGGATGGTATGCTCCTGTCTTGTTGTGCCTCTACCAGTCATCGTCGTCTTCGTCTTCATACGGATCGTCTTTCCAGGCATCCGGATCGTCCACAACCTCATCCCAATAGACGACGTTGTCACGGTCCGATGCCGTGCCCGCAGCGGCTTCCTCTTCTTCTTCCCACCGCCGGTATATCCCCTGCGCAATCCGCCGCCGGCGCAAATACGCGATAATCAGCAGGATGGCCGCAGGCTGAAAAAAGAATCCCGACGCCATGGTGGCGAAGGCCGCATACTTCCACAACGAACGCTGATACGCGTCCCAGAAGGCCTGCGATGTCATGGCGCCTTCACTGCGCAGCGCGTCATGAAAAGGCATGTCACGCAAGGCGCGCACCACACGCCAAAAGCGTTCTTCGCCAAGGGAATCGCGGAGAAACCGGGTCATGGACAACGCCTGGGCATAGGCGTCGCCAAACTCTTGTTGTCCGCTGGGCGCGAAAAAAGCGCGATCAAGTTTATGATACGGGATAATGCGGTTCTGAATAAACATGCGCGCCACTGAAAACATGCTCTGCCAACGAAACTCATTGGCGAGACTCATGGCAATGCCTTCATTCAACCACTGTGGCAAATACGCAGGGTTTACGTTCCGATACAGCAGCAGATGCACCAGTTCATGCCGCAATGTACCCGGATAATCCGACCCCGGCATGCGCAACCGCGGCGCCTTCACAACAATCAAGTCCTCGCCGGGCCGGGCCAACCCGGACACGTCAAGCCCGTGAAATCGGGCCGCGTACTTTTCAAACTCGTCGGCGGTGGCAATAATCTTCACATAGACCGGACGGTCGCCCGGCGGCAGCATGGGCGCAAATTCACGCACCGCCTGCTCAAGCACTTCCAACGTATGCGCCGCCACCCGCTCCTGTCCCGCCGTGTAGTCTATTACAAACCCGCCCCGTTCCAAACGATGCTCGGATGCCGCCGCGACCGTGCAGACCGCTGCCAACAGGAGCATGCCAACGAACACACTCCTGAAAAAACGCCGGGTATGGTTCCACATATTCACGCCACACAGTATATACCACCGCCGCACGAAATCCGAACCACCATACCGACGCCATCCGGCGCGAAGCGGGAAAGCGCAAGCGCGGCTTGCCCAGTCAAAAGGATGGGATGCCTCAAGTCAGTAAACGATTTCCCTACATCGTCATCGCGAGCGTAGCGACGCGATCTCATGTCTCAGATTGCCGCGTCGGGCTTGCGCCCTCCTGCTAATGAACCTCTTTTTACCGTGTGTACTACCAACAACATAAAGGTATCGTCATCGCGAGCGTAGCGACGCGATCTCATGTCTCAGATTGCCGCGTCGGGCTTGCGCCCTCCTCGCAAAGACGATTGTGTTGCTGTGATGCGAGCGTCATTAGATGCATCGCCGTCGCAGGGGGTGGAGGCCCGCGGACATGAGGGGACGCTTGCGGGTAGAGTGCGCGGCCTTGTTTTCGGGATAGGCGGGGGTTTTTGCAGGTTGGGTCGCTGCCGTGATAACCTTCTTGTGATTTGGCCCGCATGTTTCACCCGATGTCTTCTTCGTGAGCCCGTGCGGTTTGTGCCAGACCGGGCGCTTT
>SKQZ01000409.1 GCA_007118765.1 Candidatus Hydrogenedentota bacterium | reverse complement strand
GGCTGACAGCGTGTTAGTACACGTCGAAGTCGGCGGGCAAGCAAAATGCCTGATATGGTGTAAAATTCGCAGGCACAACAGAAATCTTGTGAAATATGCGGGCTACCAAACATCCATCCCGACAATTGGCAAGAAGGACGTTACCATGTTTGACAAAAGAAAAGGCTTTACCCTCATAGAGTTGTTGGTGGTTATTGCGATAATTGGCATTTTGGCGGCGATATTGCTCCCCGCCCTTGCCCGCGCACGCGAGGCGGCGCGACGCGCCTCTTGTCAGAATAACCTGCGGCAGTTCGGGTTAATGATGAAGATGTACGCCAACGAAGCGCCCGGCGAAAAGTTCCCGCCCAAGTCCATCCGCATTATCAACATGCTGTTCTCCATGCAGGCCATGTATCCCGAATATCTGACCGACCTCAGCGTTCTGTTCTGCCCGTCTTCGCCCGAGGACCACAGCGCCCTGTTGCAGCCCGGCGGCGATTGGGTGGATGACAACGGCGCGGTGGTGCTTGAACGTCTGGACGGCGACCCGCGCACGGGACGCTATGACCCGGAAATGGGCATACGCCCGGCGGATCGCAGCTATGTCTACTTGGGTTGGGTCGTACCTGATAACGCATGGTTGATACCGGTGGTGTGGGGCCAGGGATTCTTTCTGGGTACCTATTTTGATTTGGTGGTGCAGCCGTGGCTCAACGGCGATTATGACACGGTGGCACGCCGCAATGACGAAGACTTTTCCTTTACGCACCAGGGGAATGCGGCGATTGAATCGGAAACGCAGTTAACGCTGCACAGGCTTCGTGAAGGGGTGGAGCGGTTTATGATCACCGACATCAACAACCCCGGCGCGTCTACCCTTGCACAGTCGGAATTGCCCATCATGTGGGACAAACTCGGCACAGACGTGGAAATGTTCAACCACATTCCCGGCGGCGCGAACGTGTTGTATATGGACGGGCATGTTTCGTTTGAGCGCTGGACGCCGAACCCGACCGCGCCCGACAATGCAAGCGGCACGGAGCAGGAACCCTTCCCCGTGTCACTGGCGTGGGGCATCCTTGCGGAGCTGGCGCTCAGCGAACAGGACTCGATGTAGCCCCGCGTTGCAAGCGCTTATTTGCGGCAGGCCACATAGATGTCTGCTTCAATCCCCACGTCGTACTCATAATAGTGGTGGATAAAGTACAGGTTGCCCGCATCATCAAGGGTCGGCTCCCCGGCAAATTGCGACACAATCAGCTCCGGTTCACCCCATGCGCCCGACATAAGCAGGGAACGAAAGATAGCGGGCGTTCCTCCGGTTTACTCTGCCAGACCGAGCTTTCGCGAAACCACGGCATCGCTCGGGTTTTGAGCGTACAGTTTTTCATATTCGCTTCGTGCGCGGCCTTGATGGCCCATTGCCTCATACACTTCTGCCCGTTCACACCGTATGGCATACAACAGGTCGTCGCTTCTGTCTTTCTTGCGCCGCAATGCGGCGGTGAGCGTATCACGCGCGGCGTCATACAATTCCAGCGTGCGCAGCGCCCGCGCTTTGTACAACAGCAGCGCGGCATGAGCGGGACTCTCGTTCTTAACGTCGTGCGTCATGCGAACAATATACTTACAATGTTGTTTGCTCTCGGGCGCAGACTCCAGCAATAGTTCCGCCAGCGACACCTTCACCACCACGTCGTCCGGCAGACTCTGGCGCAACTGACGCAACGCTTTAATGGCCTGTTTAAAATCGCCCGTCTCCTGATACACTTCAACCAGCCCGAGCAACACGCCCCGGCGCGTCGGCCCGATATGCGCCACCAGTTCATCCGTAATGCGCATGCCCAAGTTCGGCATGACGCCATATTTTTGGAACAATACGCCCAGCCCGTCCGCTTGATGCAACGTTTTTAGCAACAACTGTGCTGCTTGGGAAAACTTGCCTTGTTTCAGCGCCAGAAATCCCGCAAGAAACGTGGCGTCAGCCAAACGCGGCGCGCCCGCAAGCAATCGCACGCTCTTTTTTTCGTTGCCCTCGATAAATGCTTTCACGCCGTTTACAAAGGCCTGTTCGTTTCTGGGTACAAACAGGCGCTGAAAGAATCCCAGCGTAAGTCGTTGTTCGGCCGTGACGGGATCGGGCGGGGGCGGCGCCTGTTTGCCGGCGGCGCGAGAGCCGCGTTTCCGCGTGCCGCTGTGCTGTGTGTAATACAGCCCGGTGCCGGGCAGACCGACAGTCCCCCGCGTTCCACTTGTGCCCACGGTATATTTTGCGCCGCGCGGTCCGAACGATGTTGACAGACCGCCCTTGCTGAAGTTCAGCGTCATTCCCGGCGCCACACGTACTCTTCTGAAAAATCGAAAACCCATGCGTGTTCTATGCCTCCTTTGTGCGTGCAACACCGGAAGACGCCGATCGCCCCGGGCTATTCGTCCAGCGTTGCCTTCTCAAGTTCATCCAGTTCATATTGAATACTCTGCGTGACAGGGAAGCGGAATCCGGTTTTGGGATCGAGGTCCAGTTCCATCACTTTCAGGGCAACGGGATGCTGGTCCCGTTTCCATTGGCTGGCACTGAACCGCATGGCAAAATCAGCCGTCCACCGGCGTACTTGTTCGCGGTCGTATTCGGGGAATCGCAAACAGGTCATGCGCCAGCAATTCGCCAGTGACATGCGTCTGCCCGCATAGAGGTGCAGCAAGTCATCAAGCACCACATAGGGCATGAGGTCCGTTTCATCCTGCTGGTCCGGGGCCAGTTCGGCGCTGGGCGGTATTTCCAGAAGCGGCCCGAGCGACGCAATGTTGTCTCGCTCCGCAAGGTAGGTCAGCAACTGGGTCACCACGGTCTTTGGCACATTTGCGATGGGCGAATACCCGCCCTGGTTGTCGCCGCCGGTGGTGCTGTACCCCACGGCGGCCTCGCTGAGATTTGATGTCACCAACAGCAGACCGCCAACGCTGTTGGCCCAATTCAACATCATGGCGCCGCGGATGCGGGCCTGCAGATTTTGCCGTGCCATGGGCGCCACCTTGTCCATGCCGCCGGCAAGTTCCGCCGCCTTCGCCAACGCCAATTCCGCCTCCTCATGAATGGACACCTCCTGAAAGGGTACACCGAGTTCTTCGGCCAGCCCACGTGCCGCGTCCCGGGTGCCTTTGCTGCTCAACGCCGCATTCGGCAGGTATGCCGTGTTAATCCGGTCGGCATATTTCGATGCATCCCGCCCCTCGCGCAGCATCTTCGCCGCGCGCACCGCAAGCAACAGACACAAGGCACTGTCCCGACCGCCGGACAAGGCAATCAAGAACCGTTCAAAAGCGCCCACCTTTTCAAAATAGTCGCGCAATCCGAGCGCCAGCGCCTCGAACAATTCATCAAACGCGGCATTGCCGCCCTTCTTATGTCGCCGCGGCGCTTCCGGGACATAATAACTTGAGGGCTGTTGTCGTACATAGGCGGCTGCGGAAGCAGGTGTGTATGCAGGCGCATCCACGGTCACAACCTGTACCCGGCGCGCCGCCTCACCAGCGGCGGCATCCTGCCGCCATGTGCTGTTCTGCATCCGTTGCCGCGCCACGTCGTCCAGATCCACCACCGCCGACGCCAGCGTCCAGTATTGCTTTGACAGGAGGTGTCCCTCGCATACCAATCCGTCCGGCGTGGCCACAAGCCCGCCGCCGTCAAAAACGAGGCGGCTATTGTCACAACCAAGCAAGTTGGCATAGGCATACACG
>SKQZ01000066.1 GCA_007118765.1 Candidatus Hydrogenedentota bacterium | reverse complement strand
TTATTTTTATGGCCTATTGCACCTATCTCTTTGCACGCGCCCATAAATTGAGCCTGTCCGGCGCTCTAACCGCTGCCGTAGCCTTCGCATTCAGCGCCCTCATAGTGCGGCGCATGTGCGAATACCACATTATGACAACCATCGCATGGCTGCCGTTGTTGTTGTTGCTAATTAAGAACGTCATTGATACCCGTGACTTCTGGTTGAAGATGGTGTACGCATCGTGCGGGGCGCTTGTGCTCGGTCTGAGCATTCTGGGCGGATTCTTACAGATCATCAATCTGATGGGGTTGGTTGCGGGCGTGTATGCGTTTTTCTATTTCCTTCTGAATACGGACTGGAGCGCCCGGGGCGGCACATGGCGCGAATGGCTGCGGCCGTGGCTGCACAACGGCCTTGCCATGGCGTTGATTTTCATTTTGGGATCGCTGCTGGCTGCGGTACTGCTGCTGCCCGCATGGGAGCTGGCCTCGTTCACGTTGCGCACCACCGGCGAGCCGGCAAGCAAGTATTCGGACTTGTGGTCGTGGTCACCCCTTGAGTTTTATCAAAAACTGGTGGTCTACACCGGGTTGTCCTATGAGGCGGAAACCATCCGTAATTCGGGCATCATTGCGCTGCTGTTGGCTTTCGCCGGATTGACCCATCACAAGCGACGGGACGTTTACTTGTTCCTTGGCCTGTTTCTGCTTCTGTTCGAGTGCAGTTTCGGCCCGCCCTTGCCATTGGGCGCACTGTTGGAAAAACTGACGCCTTTTTCGTTGTCAGCTTATTCCCGCGCCTACGATTTCGGGCTGTTGCCGTTAAGCATGCTTGCCGGATACGGCGTGGATGCGCTCGGCGCTCCCATGCAAAACAAAGGCCACGCCTATGCGCGGGCGGCGGTGCTGTTGTTGCTTGCGTACATTTGCCTTGCGCCGTTGAACACATGGCTCGAAGAGATAACTTTTATTGAAGTAAATCGCGGCGTGTGGCTCATACCGATGGTGGGGCTGGTCCTTATGCTCGCCCTCGGCGTGCTCCCCTACCCCAGGCCTGTGCGGCTGGTGCTGGTGTTTCTGTTGCCAGTGCTGCTTTTCAGTGAAACCGCCGCATGGAACGACACCTACGTCCAATATATGGCACGACGCAAAATCCGTGACCTAGCAGAAATTAAGCGCGAAGACGTGCGCATACCCACCACCAATTACCGGGAAAATGACCCGATATGCAATCGTTTCCTGTATTCGCTGCGCTTCGCCATGAATGGCGTTGACCCATTGCACATTAGCGCCGTACGCGATATACTCAGCGGGCCGCCCCGAGAAAGGCACCCCTTTCGCGGTGTACAAAATTGGGAGCCCACCCGCGAAAACCTGCGCGGCAACATGGTATTCAAACGGTCTTTCTGGCTCGCAAGGCAATACGCGGTTGGGCCCATGCCGAGCAAACGCACATATTGGCCCAGCGCCACCACCGTGTTCCTGGACGCGCCCGTGACAGCGCCAATACCAAAAGTGGAACAAAACACACTGCCCCGTTCCGCCATCTCGCCGGACTATACACGCGAGGATATTACGGTGCCGCCGACCTTGCTCAGGCCCCTGCAGCGGGACGATACAAGCCGCGCCACCATTACCATCACCCTGCCCGAACACGCGCCGGGACTCCCCCCCGGAACGGCGGGCGGCGTACACAGCGCGCTTTTGTATCACTACACCAGCACCGCCAATGCGCAGATTGACACATGGATAGAAGAACCGGGCACAGACCGGTCGGAACACGGCATTCGGCACAACATCCGTCCCACCGGCGACCGCACGGCGTTTGTGGAGGTGCCCCTGCCTGATTTCCCGACCATGCAGATTCGCATTTCCGTGGAGAACAAGGGCCCGGGTACGTTCGAGTTTCGCCGTATACAACTAAAATCAGATATGAAGGATGAAGATGGACTGATTCGGATTCTGGACAGAAGTGCGAACACCGTTGATTTGCAGGTGGGTCCGCTGGAAGAGCCCCGCATTCTAACGTTTTTGGACTCATGGTATCCGGGGTGGCTCGCATTTGTGGATGGCGAGCGCGTACCCATTCTGCGCGCCAACGAACAGTTCAAGGCCATTGTACTCCCGCCGGGAACACATCGGGTCTACTTCGCGTTTCACCATGAACTGACATGGCAGGCTTTCTGGATATCCGTACTGGCGTTGTGCCTGACAATAACCCTGATACTTGTTTGTCGGTTTCTTGCGCGAAAAACACCCGTGCCCGACCGTGCGACAGCGGGAGACGCCACACAGAATGGGGAAAGCCCGACATGAGCGGTGAAAACGCCATCCCTGCCAGTCCCATCCCATCGTTACGACAGCAAACGCCCCGGCTGGTGTATGACTTCGAAAGTGACGCACCGGTGTATTCTTCCTGCGGGGTGCCCACAACATGCGTTCAGATTTTTGAGTGTCCCGTTTCGGGAACACGGTTTCGGCTGCCCCCGCCGCCTGAAACACTGACTCAGTTGCATGATAACGGGTATCAACAGTTTTACGGCGACGGCGCCCCCGAAATGGCGGCGGCGCACAAGATAAAACTGGCGGACCGTGTCCGGTTTCTGCAAACTTTTTTGCGCGATGGACGCGTGCTTGACGTGGGATGTTCCACCGGCCTGATGATGGCCGAACTGGTTGCCGCCGGGTTTGATCCGTTTGGATGTGATGTGTCTTCCGAGGCCTGCAATGCGGCCCAAGAGCATTTCAACGCAACACATCTTTGTCACGGTGATGTTGCCGCCGCCGCGGATCGTTTTGGTGAAAACGCTTTTGACGCCGTCACGCTGATGGATGTTATTGAACACTTTCACGATGCGGCCGCCGCGCTTGACACGCTTCATACTCTGCTAAAACCGCAGGGCATTCTTTTTCTGCGCACACCCTTGCTGACATCGCCGTTCTTCCGCATTGCCGACATGAGTTATCGGCTCACGGCGGGACGCTATAAGAAGGCGGTACAAACAATTTACCATGCCGAACACATCTATTTCTTTACCGAATCCGGCTTGCGCATGTTGCTCGAAGAAACCGGGTTTGAGGTGATAGCCGTCGCACCCGACCCGTTGCCATGGCGCACGTTTCGCATGGCCGAACTGAATCACGGCCTCCTGGTAAACGCCGCCCTGGCCTTGGTTTATTTTATGTCTCGCGCGACCGGAGGCGGTCACGGCATAAAAATGATCGCCCTACGCACAGCCTAGCCGCGGTTTTTCACGCCTGCCTATTTCTGGTATACTTCCGACGATTAACCCGGATATTTCATCAGGTTTTGTCGTGAGCCTGTGAAGATTGCGCCAGAGCAGGTGTTTTGCGCAGGCCGCCGGCTGACAGCGTGTTATTACACGTCGAAGTCGGCGGACAAGCAAAGCGCCTGATATGGTGTAAGGTTCGCAGGCGTAACAGAAATCTTGTGAAATATGCGGGTTAAATGTGTACCCGGATACATGTTGTCCTGCCGCCCTTGCCTTGCGGGGCATGTTCACAATAGACGCATGGTTCGTCACAGGGCAAAAGGCACTCGTAACGATTCACAAACACACAGGTTAAACGCATGAGTAACGACCGCCTCTATATTACCGCCGAAGGGTTGGAAAAGATGAAAGCAGATCTCGCCGCCTTGTGCGAACATCGTCTGGTGGTGGCGGCCACAATTGAACAGGCGCGCAGTCTGGGCGATTTGAGCGAGAACGCAGAATACCATGCGGCCAAAGAAGAACAGGCCATGGTACATGCCAAAATACGCGACTTTGAAGACAAAATTGCCCGTGCCGTGATACTCGAAAACGAGGAGCGCGACACCAGCAAAGCTTATCTGGGCGCTTCCGTGCGGGTCTTGAACTTGAAAACCAACAGTGAGGTTACTTTCATGCTGGTCGGGCCCGCAGAAGCGGACATCACGGTGGGCAAGATTTCGGCACAGTCGCCGGTGGGCAATGCACTGATGGGCCGTGCCGTGGGGGAACAGGTGACGGCACAAACGCCGGGCGGCAGCATGAACTTTAAGATTTTGGAAATCAGCTACTAATAACACTGGTCGAAAACCCACACGAGCGGGGAACGTGCGGCAAAAAACGCCAGTAAACCAACAGGGATCAGGATACGTGCCCAAACGAACAGACATCAAAAAGATTCTCTTAATCGGCAGCGGGCCTATTGTTATCGGTCAGGCCTGCGAATTTGACTACAGCGGCACCCAGGCATGCAAGGCGCTGCGGGAAGAAGGGTATTCGGTGGTGCTGGCCAATAGCAATCCGGCCACCATCATGACCGATCCGGAAACCGCTGAACGCGTCTATATTGAACCCTTGACCGTTGAGTTCCTTGAGCGCATCATTGATCGCGAACGCCCCGACGCATTATTGCCCACCGTAGGCGGCCAAACGGGCCTGAATCTTTCCGTGGCATTGGCGGAGCAGGGCATCCTCAACAAATACGGCTGCGAACTTGTTGGCGCACGGCTGGGCCCGATTAAAAAGGCCGAGGACCGCGGCCTGTTCAAGGAGGCCATGGAGCGAATCGGCCTGGATGTGCCTCGAAGCCAGGTGGTGCACTCGTTGGAAGAGGCGCGCGCTTTTGGCGCGGAAGTAAACTACGCCGCCGTCATCAGGCCCGCGTTTACTTTGGGCGGTTCGGGCGCGGGGCTGGCCTTCAATAAGGATGAGTTCGAATATGCCGTGCGTTACGGACTTGATGCCAGTCCCATCACGGAAGTGCTTATAGAAGAATCGGTCATCGGCTGGAAAGAGTATGAGCTGGAGGTCATGCGCGACCTCAACGACAACGTGGTAATTGTCTGTTCCATTGAAAACCTTGACGCCATGGGAGTGCATACGGGCGACAGCATCACAGTTGCCCCCGCGCAAACCCTCACCGACAAGGAATACCAGGCCATGCGCAACGCATCCGTGGCCATTATGCGCGAGATAGGCGTTGACACGGGCGGGTCTAACGTACAATTTGCCGTGTGTCCGAAAACCGGCCGCATGGTGGTGATAGAAATGAATCCGCGCGTATCGCGCAGCTCGGCCCTGGCGTCCAAAGCCACCGGCTTCCCCATCGCCAAGATTGCGGCCAAATTGGCGGTGGGATATTCGCTGGATGAGATTCGCAACGACATCACCCGCGAAACACCCGCGTCTTTTGAGCCTACCATTGATTATGTGGTAACCAAGATACCGCGCTGGGCATTTGAGAAATTCCCGGGTTCACAGGATATGCTCACGGTGCAGATGAAAAGCGTTGGCGAGACCATGAGCATTGGACGTACCTTCAAAGAATCCGTGCAAAAGGCCATACGCGGGCTTGAAACAGGCCGTGCCGGGTTGGGCTGTGATAAGCGAGCGGCTGCTGAAACGCGTTTAAGCCTTGAGGAACTGTTGCAACGCATGCGCACACCGAACCGCGAACGGCTGTATCAGGTTACGGAGGCGCTGCGCAAGGGCGCAACCCTCGAACAAATACACGAGGCAACGTGGTATGACCCGTGGTTTATCCGCCAATTACAAGAGATTGTTCGGGCCGAAGAGGAACTGCGAGCCCTCGGACAGAACGCTGATGCCGACGCTTTACGGCAGGCGAAACAACACGGGTTTTCCGATGTGCAAATCGCCCATATGTGGCAATGCACGGAACAAGAGGTGCGTACAAAACGAAATGAGCTAAACATAGTGCCCGGATATCGGCTGGTGGATACTTGCGCCGCTGAATTTGAGGCATACACGCCCTACTATTACTCTTCCTACGATGGCGAAGACGAAACGCGACTCGGCGACAACAAGCGCATTGTTATTTTGGGCGGCGGCCCGAACCGTATCGGACAGGGCATTGAGTTTGACTATTGTTGCGTTCATGCCGCGTTTGCGTTAAAAGACGACGGCTTTGAAACCATTATGGTGAACTGTAACCCCGAAACAGTCTCCACTGACTACGACACTTCGGACAGCCTCTTCTTCGAGCCCCTTACTTTTGAAGATGTCATGAACATCATCGACCGGGTCAAGCCGGTTGGCGTCATTGTGCAGTTTGGCGGTCAAACACCGTTAAATCTGGCCGAACGCCTTGAAGCGGCGGGGGCGCCCATAATCGGAACGAGCCCCGACAGCATCGCCCGGGCAGAAGACCGCGAACGGTTCCGCGAGGTGGTGGAAACCCTTAAACTCAAACAGCCGGCCAACGATGTCGCCACGTCTTTTGAACAGGCCGCCGCAATTGCTGATCGCATTGGGTATCCCGTGGTGGTGCGTCCCTCTTTTGTGCTGGGCGGACGGGCCATGGAAATTGTGTATGACCGCAATGCGCTCGAACGTTATATGACCTATGCGGTGGAAGCATCCCCCGAACACCCCATATTGATTGATAAATTCCTGGAAGCGGCCATTGAGCTCGATGTGGACGCCATCTCCGACGGAGAAACCGTTGTGGTGGCGGGCATCATGCAACATATCGAAGAGGCGGGCGTGCATTCGGGGGACAGCGCCTGTATCCTGCCGCCCTATGACATGGACCCAACCCTTATTGAACAGGTGCGGGAACAAACCCGGGCACTGGCGAAAACGTTGGGCGTGGTGGGCCTGATGAATATCCAGTACGCCATCCGGGACAATGACATTTTCCTGCTTGAAGTGAATCCACGCGCATCGCGCACCATCCCCTTTGTAAGCAAGGCCATCGGCGTCCCACTTGCAAAATTGGCGGCACGCGTGATGGCAGGCAAAACCTTGGTCGAACTGGGGTTCACAGAAGACCCGACGCCCACCCATGTATCCGCCAAGGAAGTTGTGCTGCCATTCATCAAGTTTCCCGGCGTGGACATCTTGCTCGGACCGGAAATGCGCAGCACGGGCGAGGTAATGGGCATTGACGCAAGCATGGGCATGGCCTTCGCCAAAAGTCAGATTGCGGCGGGCAACCATCTGCCGCTGAAAGGCACGGTATTCCTCAGCGTAAACGACCGCGACAAAGACAAGGTGGCGGATGTTGCACAGGCATTGCATGATCTGGGCTTTAAGTTTATGGCGACTGCCGGAACCGCCGCGCGTTTACGCATGCTGGATATCCCCGTGAAAGAGGTGCATAAGGTGGGCGAAGGACGCCCGAACATTATTGACCGCATCATTAACGGCGATGTGGACTGGATTATTAACACGCCCCTGGGCATGGAAGCGAAGACAGACGAGATGACAATACGTCGGACGGCGCTTGAACGACATCTGCCCACCATGACAACATTAGCGGCGGCGCGTGCCGGTGTCGCTGCCATTGAAGCCATGCGCACCACCGAGCCCGTGCTGTTGTCGTTACAGGAATATCACACATAATAAGCGGGCGTGTGCTTTAACCCGGATATTTCATCAGGTTTCGTCGTGAGCCTGTGAAGATTGCGCCAGAGTAGGTGCTTTGCGCAGGCCGCCGGCTGACAGCGTGTTAAGACACGTCGAAGTCGGCGGGCAAGCAAAGTGCCTGATATGGTGTAAGATTCGCAGGCACAACAGAAATATTGTGAAATATGCGGGCTAGCAGGGCGCTTTGCGAAAACCGTCGGATGACCCTGCAGCAGTGCTAACATGCTGTTTGGCCTGAAGGTAACGTATGTTTGAATCTGTCGAAAACACCAGAAACTACGTATCCAATCGGCTGCGTACATCGCAGACGACAGGTCCCATTTTATTGGCGGCTGTTATCGGTATGGCAGTGGGGTTTCTCGCCATCGGATTGCGCCTCGCCATAGACTGGATGCAACTTCTTTTCCAAGGCTATTTGGGGGGTTGGCTGAGCGGACTGATTGGGTACGCGTGGACTATTCCGGTGGTGGCGTTGGGCGGCTTGCTCGTAGGCATTATCTCCCATTATCTCGCGCCGGAGACCAAGGGACACGGCATCCCCGAGGTGATGCTGGCGGTGGCGCGCGAGGGCGGGCGTATCCGTGCACGCGTGGCGCTGGTAAAGTTTGTTGCCGTGGCCATCACCCTTGGCGCAGGCGGTTCCGCAGGTCGCAAAGGACCCATTGTTTACATCGGTTCCGCCTTGGGTTCCACCATTGCGCAATGGTTGCGCCTATCCGACCGCATGGTTGTTCTTGCGGTCGCCTGCGGCGCGGCGGGCGGCATTGCGGCCACCTTTAACGCTCCCATGGCCGGCGTTATCTTTGCGTTGGAGGTTATTGTACGCCGGTTTACCGTGCATTATTTCGGGCTGGTGGTCATCAGTTCGGCATCCGCCACCATGGTGATGCGCTGGCTCGCCGATGTGGGCGACTATATGCGGGCGCCGCTCTTGCAAGACTACAGTTTGGCCGGGCCGTGGGACTTGTTCTTCTTCGTGCTCCTCGGCGCCCTCGCCGCTCTCGCCGCACACGCATTCATTCGCAGTCTGCACTTTGTTGAACATATTACGGAAAAGGCGCGGGCGCCCGAGATCATCAAACCTGCCATCGGCGGCGCACTCGTCGGTTTGCTTGCCATTTGGACGCCCGAGATTATGGGATCGGGTTATGAAACCATTGAGGCGGCACTGAACAACCATCTGCTGGGCATAACGTTGCTGTTGTTATGCTTCGCAAAAATGGTGGGCACTGCATTAACCGTCGGCTCGGGCGGTTCCGGCGGCGTGTTCGTGCCGTCTTTGTTTATGGGCGCCATGCTTGGCGGCGCATACGGATCAGCGTTAAATGCATGGTGGCCCGGCGCCGTATCAAGTCCCATCGCCTATTCCATGGTAGGCATGTCTGTGTTGTTTGCAGCGGCGGCACATGCGCCGATTACGGGCATACTCGTACTCATTGAGATGACTGACAACTACTTCATTATCGTGCCGTTGATGAGCGCTACGGTGATGGGCACCTTTATTTCACAGCGCATCTCCAAAGACTCCATGTATACCATTAAACTGACGCAACGCGGCATACGCATCGCAGACGCGCCGGAAGTCAACCTCATGGACGCCGTGACAGTGGAAGAGGCCATGACACCCGTGGACGGCGTATCCCCGGAAATGCCTGTTTCGGCGCTTATCAAGAAAATGGCCGCCACCCATGAAAACGGGTTTCCCGTGGTGGCAAAAGATGATCTTTTGCTGGGCATTGTCACGGCGCGCGACGTGGAGGACGCACTGTTAACTCGTTCGCCTGAAGACCTCAAAGTGCGCGATATCTATACCCGACCCGTTGCCGTTTGCCGTCCGGAACAATCGCTCAGCAACGCCCTTTCACAGTTCGGTGCGTATGCATACGGACGTATCCCCGTCATAGATCCGCATCAACCCGGGAAAATTATTGGCGTGTTAAACCGGCAGAATATCATTGCCGCCTGCGTAAATGCGCAACAGCGTAGCGACGAGATGATGGCGCGGGCCGAACACTATCAACACATGAGCAGACAGGCCGCCATGATGATCGAATCGGGGATAATCAGTGCGGGCGCGCCGTTGGCCGATGTGTATGTGCGCGACGCACAGATTCCGCCTGAATGTGTGCTGGGAGTCATACGCCGCGGCGGAAAAACCGTTGTACCCCGCGGATCAACGGTACTGCGTCCCGGTGACGAGGTGGTGCTGTTAACGACACGAGAAGAACAATCCCATATACAGCAATGGTTGCGCGAACATACCTAACTTGGAAATGGCAGGGGTGCGGCGCCCTACATGGACGCTGCTTCTGTGACGTGGGGCGAGCCGTCATCGTCATCAGGCGTAATCCGTATGGTGCTCATGAAACCCGCGTGATCGCTTAAATCAAATGTACGGTCGCCTTCCGTTATGGTTTCCCAAATGCGTTCCGTATCCAGAGTCTCAAACCTGTACCCCGCATCGCGGACCGCGAAAATGTGGTCAATGCCACTCTCAATCGTCATGGTACGTTTGAGGTTTGCATCGCGCACCGCCGTTTCATAATCTTTGTCGCCAATGCGACAATTCATGTCGCCTACCAAGAACGCCGGCGCCGTGCCCGTGCGGGACGCATTGATGAACGCTGCGAGCGCTTCCATCTGGCTGTAGCGCACCGCCCTGTAATCGGGCCGCCCATATCCGGCCTGCGCATGGGTATTGTATACATCAACCATGCCTTCAGGTGTTTCTATGCGCACAAGCGAGACCCCTTTGCCGGCCCAGAAGTCCCCCTCCCAAACACGATGAGGAGGCCCGGACTCAGGGTAGCGCATGAAGTAGGCTTCGCGAATGGGCCATGCGCTGCTCATGAGCAGGCCGCTGCCCACAAGGCCGCTGGGAAAATAAACATGATGTTGAAGCCGCGAATCAGCAAGCGCATCAAACAGTATTTGACGGTCCCGTGTGATAAACGATTCCTGGAAGCCTACGATGTCTGGGTCCAAATCGGTAAGCACCCGGCCAATATGACGCATCCGTGCAGGACGGTCTTTCCCCACCACCCACAAGTCCTGGATATTAAACGTAACAAGCTTCAACGTTAATGGCGCTTCAAAAGGCGCAGGCGGCGTGGCCAGATATTCACTGTCGGAAAAGTCCGTGGCCACACCCACGCGGGTATTGTACGCCAACAGCGCCAACACAAGAACCGCAAAGACCAAGGAAATGAGAACAGCCATTAACAAGGCTATCTTCGCCAGTCGTTTCATGAAGCGACTCCCAGGCAACCGGTGTTATCACGCATCACATTACCCTTCTCCAATAATGCCCCGGTTGCTGCGCAAAAAGTTCGGGTGCAACTTGTGCCTCTTTATTATGCTGGCAGACTCGGGGTTTGCAATAGAACACGGCCCTGCTTGCCTCCCTATGCTTGCGGATCCAGCGGGCTATCCAAGGTAAACAGAATAACACGCTCGCCCGTCTTGGTGCTTACATCGGTATGCAGACTTACTACGTCACGTCCGGTGATCTTGTGGATAATTACTTCAAGGGTGGCGCGACCGCCTTCCAGCAGTTCGATGCGCAGCTTTTTGACCAGCGCCCTGCCGGTGGCGCTGTCCTTCATGCAGGCAAGATTCTTCTCGGCGGGCGTGAGTACGCCGCGCAACCGCACCAAAATTATATCGTCCAGGATATGGGTCTTGGTCTCTTCCGGGCCGCGGCCCATGTATTCGCGTTCAAATTTGACGATGGCGTCGCTGATCTCGGCCTCCAACTGGCCTTTTGTTTTCATAGTGTTTCCTAAGTAAAAATGCGTTATACGAGCTGCCGCTTCAAAAGGCAACGGCTGCATGGCGGTAACGCGCAACGAGACTGCCGTCGCCGCGTGTTTTCAGTAAGCCCACGGCACAATTGAAACAGAAAAACTTGTAACAATGCAACATACGCACAACCAACACCCCGGCCGCGGGAGCAAAAAGTTGCCTGTGGCCCACGCAATAGTCAACAATAAACCCCAAGACCTGCATGTAAGTCCGTGAAAAAAGGCGGCCTGTGAAATTGATGGGGAGAAATATGTGACAAAAAGTTGCATTTATGGTATTATTACCGTATACAATGGTGGCGATACGAACTCGGCATTATAGCATGTTGAGGATGTGTTTTGTATTATGACGCGCACGGCGCGACAGTCAGCCAGGAGTAACAAGCATGAAACACCACAAGCCAATTACACGTAAACCGCAACGCTCGCAGTTGTCGAATTTTCAGGTGTTCAAGGATTTCCTGCTGAACACGCTTGACCAACTGATTGAGTTCATTTTCATTTTGACGCGATAATGGAGGGAGTATACGACCATGCGTACGTTCAAACATGTTAACCTGTTGACAAAAACGCCGGAACAAGCTCAGATCAGCAATTTCCAGGTAAAGCTGGAGTTCACCACCGCCTTTATCGACCGGCTCCTGCTTGCGGACCGTCAACGCCACTGGAAAGTTGTTCCGGGTACCGGAGTGGACATTGATGACGGCTTGGATGGCGGTATTGACATCCCGTTTTAACACGGCAAACAACCGCAATGCCAACCGCTTGCTTAACCTGAAACAGTTTATTATTACGCGCATGTCGTATACCTTGCGATGTGTGCGTTTTTCTTTGTGTTGCGCCGTCAACCACAATTGAACACGCCGGACCTGCGCCATTCGATGGCATGCCAGTCTGCCATCCGGCATGGGCTCCAAGGAATAGGCCACCATGACCTTTGTGCAGGCAATTATAGTCCTCATTATAATCTTGTGTGTAAATCTCCTGGTCAATCGCATCGCCACGGTTGCCCTGACATTTACCGGCATGTCCCGCGAAATGGCCCGGTTTCAGTCCCGGTCTGCCTTTTGCACCGTGGGGTTTACCACCAATGAAGCGGAAAGTGTGGTCAACCACCCGGTGCGTCGCCGTATTATCATGCTGCTGATGCTCGCGGGCAATGCCGGCTTTGTGGGCATAATTGTGACGGCAGTAAGCTCTCTCGGTGGTGAATCGCCCATACCTTCCACAGGCAAAATCCTCATGGTGGTAGGTGTTTTGGGCATACTATGGGCCATCGGCTCGAGCAAGTGGATTGACGACAAATTATTTCGCCTGATAAGCTGGACGCTGAAGCGCGTGTCGAATCTGGAAGCCTACGACTACCATGCCTTGTTGCATTTGCAAGAGGGCTACTACATCACCACCATTGAAGTGGGCGATGAGGACTGGTTAAAGGGGCGGTCGCTGGCACAGCTGCGCTTGGCCGACGTAGGCGTTACCGTCCTTGGCATTAAGCGTGCCAACGGTACGTTCGTGGGCGCGCCCATCGGCGGCGCCATCATTCGCAACGCGGATACGCTCATTGTATATGGCGTGCGCGAGAGCATCGAACGCCTCGACAGGCAACGCGACGATCCCGAGGGCTGGGACAAGCACCAACAGATAGTGGCGGCAAAACTGGAGCATGCGGTGGCCCATGACATTTCAGAGACGGCTTTCAGCATATTTGAAGTAACAATAGACCCGGATTCGTGGCTGGTGGGTCAAACCCTTGAAACCTTGTATTTGGAAGGCAAGGGCGTTGCCGTTTTCGGTGTTGAACATGAAGACGGCAAGAGCGTTGTGCAAATGCCAAACACCTATGTTCTTCAATCGGGTGACCGTTTGTTTTGCTACGGCGACCACGATCGCATGAACGCCTTGAAGACAACAAAGGACTTGGCGTCCTATAAGAAAGCCATATCGAATATCTTCGTTAACGGAAACGCGGGCGCTGATCCCGATGTCGCCAAAACGCCCGCCTAGCCCGGATATTTCATCAGGTTTCGTCATGAGACTGTGAAGATTGCGCCAGAGCAGGTGTTTTGCGCAG
>SKQZ01000322.1 GCA_007118765.1 Candidatus Hydrogenedentota bacterium | reverse complement strand
TTGCGCCAGAGCAGGTGTTTTGCGCAGGCCGCCGGCTGACAGCGTGTTAGTACACGTCGAAGTCGGCGGGCAAGCAAAGTGCCTGATATGGTGTAAGATTCGCAGGCGCAACCCCGCCACGCCGGGGTGAAGTATGCGGGTTAAAGCGTCCGAAAAGGACTATGGGAGTCTGACATGCGTTATTACAACATCCTGTTCTTCAGCGTTCTTGCGGCGGTCATTGCCGTGGGTTGTGGCGGCGACAACCAACAACGGGAAGCGACGGCGCCCGCTGAGCCGGACAGCCCGCGAATTGCCCTGATTATGAAATCGCTGGCAAATGAGTTTTTCCTGACCATGGAGGAAGGCGCGAAAGCGCATCATGCCGCCAATAGCGATGCCTACACTCTTTTTTCAGAGGGTATCAAGGATGAGCTCGATGTAAACCGGCAAATCCAGCTTGTGCAGCAGATGATGAACCGCCGGGTGGACGCCATTGTCATTGCCCCCGCCGATTCCAAGGCCCTGATACCGGTGTGTCAGCGTGCCATGGATGCGGGTGTGGCGGTCGTCAATATTGACAACAAGTTCGATGCTGATGTGCTTGCAGAACGGGGCGTACACATTCCCTTCGTGGGGCCGGACAACCGCAAAGGCGCGTATCTGGCGGGCAAGTACCTCGCGCAGTACCTTGAAGAAGGCGATCCGGTGGCCATTCTTGAAGGGGTGCCGTCCGCCTTCAATGCAATACAACGCCGACAAGGGTTCGAGGACGCCATGAACGAGGCCGGCATGCGCATCGTCGCATCACAGTCGGCGGATTGGGAGATGGCGCGCGCAAACAGAGTCGCCTCGGCCCTGATCACCGAACAACCGGAGCTCAAAGCCATGCTCTGCGCCAACGACAACATGGCGCTGGGCGCGGTGGCGGCATTGCGCGCCGCGGGCAAACTCGACCAGGTGCATGTCATTGGATTCGACAACATCTCTGCCGCGCAGGAATTGCTGGCCCGGGGCGAGCTGCTGGCCACGGTGGATCAACATGCAGACCAATTGGCCGTATTCGGGATTGAATACGCGCTCGAAATGCTCGCAAGCGGCGAATCACCGGATGACCACGAAACGCCGGTGGACTTAATCACGGCGGAAGCGACGCCCTGACATGGCCGCCACCCGTTTTTATTATCGCGCACTGGCTGATTATCTCGGGCTCGGGTTGGTGCTGGTCGCCATGATTGTGTTCTTCGCGCTGCGGACCGAATATTTTTTTACACTCACCACCTTTCGCACCATCGCCAATCAGATACCCGACGCCGTAATTATCGCAACCGGCATGACCTTTGTGCTCATCATTGCGGGAATAGACCTGTCCGTGGGCTCTGTCCTTGCATTGGGCGGCGCGGTGCTCGGCCACACCCTCATCGGATGGGGCTGGCCCATTTATCTGGCCGTCCCCTTTTGCATTATCGTGGGGCTGGGCTGCGGAGCGGTCAACGGCATCATGGTGGCGGGCTGGAAACTGCCCGCGTTCATTGTGACGCTGGGTATGCTGGAGGCCGCCCGCGGCGGCGCATATCTCGTAACCGGCTCCAAAACACAATACATCGGGTCAAGCGTTGAGTGGATAGACGAATGGGGCGCAATGGGGCTGTCCCTGCCGTTCCTGGTGGCGTTGGTCGTGGTGGTTATCGGCCAGTTTATGCTCAGCTACACCGTTTTCGGACGCAGCATGTTTGCCATCGGCGGCAACGAAGAGGCCGCGCGACTTTCCGGCATCCCCGTCGCCCGCATCAAAACCGCCGTGTATACCCTCTGCGGCGGTCTTGCCGCGCTCGCCGCCGTCATCCATTGTTCACGGCTCACCGCCGCCGACCCAAACGCCGGCATCGGCTACGAATTGCAGGCCATTGCCGCCGTCGTCATCGGCGGCACCAGCCTCATGGGCGGACGCGGCTCGGTTATCAACACCTTCATTGGCGTCATCATTATTGCCGTACTCGAAAACGGCCTCGTCCAAATGGGCGCACAAGAACCCATCAAACGCCTTGTGACCGGCGCCGTCATCATTATCGCCGTGGTGCTCGACTACTACCGTCGGCGCGTGTGATTCCCCCCGAACCCGGTGCAACACGGAAAGACAGCGTGGGCAGCCGTTTGGTCGCCGTCGTCATCGGCGGCACCAGCCTCATGGGCGGGTGTCACGGTTGCTGCCGTCATTTGGCGGCATCCCACGACGCTGTGGTATCATTTTTTCGATGGCAAAAGAGTACTATTTCATAAGTGACCTGCATATAGGCGGCGACGGCGCCCTGGACAGGTGCGATTTCGAGGCCGAACTGGTCGCGTTTCTGGAAAGGATCGCGGAAAAAGACGGCGATGCGGAACTTATCATTGTGGGGGATTTGCTGGGACTATGGGAATTCACCACCCTCTCCGGGCCGGACAAACTGCATGCCATCATCGCCTCCCATATCGAACTGTTTCGCCAGTTTCAGCGCACGGGAAGCCGCATGCGCATTACCCTTATCCCCGGCAACCACGACCACGAGGTGGTGACGGATCCCCAATTCGCCGCCATCCTGCGCGCCTACAACATACACCTCGAACCGAAGGAAGCCATCATGCGCCCCCTGGCAGGGCGGCGTCTCTGGATTGAGCATGGAAACCAGCGGGACGATTATAATCGTTTCGAGCCTTTCGGCAATCCTTCCAGCAAACCCTTCGGCTATTATGTGACTACGAATCTGATCAGCAGCGCGGGGAAGCGCGTGCGCAACCGGCACGAAAAATGGCTCAAGGAGTTGGAATCCGTATATCCCACGGAATATGTGCCCCATTGGCTCTTTTCCAATTATTTCTATCGTGAAATGAATGCAACCATACGCATCCTGCTGGCGCCGTTTCTGCTCGTACTCTTCGCCAGCGTGTTCATGGTCACGGGCGCTGCTCTCGAACTGCTGGGGGTGGTGGCGTCGGGACGTTTCATGTCTAGTTTTGCCCATAGTCTCGGGCCGGCGGGCTATGTGCTGGACGCGATATTTCTGATGGGCGGCGCCGCCTTTATCACCATGGTGCTCCTGGCGATATTTCTCGCCCTCATGCGCCATGATATACGGCGCGTCTTCGTTCGTTATAATTTCGACCTTTCGCGGGCGATGAACGAAAAGAAAAACGAAGACTATCACGCAGCAGCGGAACAGGTCTTTCGGGAACATCCGGATGTGGCGCTGTTCATTTACGGACACTCCCACATCCCGGAGCTGACCTTGGCCGATGGACGGGCGATTATAAACACTGGCGCGTGGGTCATGCGGCTCATTCGCGTCCCCTCCAGGTTTCTCCTGCTCCCCGATGTCTATTGCCCCTTTTATCAGCTGGGCTATTTCCGCGTCGCTGATGAAAACGGCAACATCGCGATTTACTACCACCCCATTGATAAAGACACCGGCGAAAAACTCTCCCGATTGCAACAACTCGCCATCTTCGGGCAACGTAAGGATGATTTCCGCGAAATACCCCCGCTCACCATGTTGCACAACACAGCACCGGAAGAAGGGAAGGACGAAACATAATCGGACGAGCCTCATGGCACTGCACCGAAAATAAGCGCGGAACGCCGCCGTAGGCTGGTGAAATATCCGGGTAAGGCTTCCACAGGGATTGACATTGCAGAGGCGTTATGGTAATGTAGGTGTATGGTAATGTAATCAGCATGGCGTGGAAACGGGGCTTGACGCAAGCGAAGC
>SKQZ01000204.1 GCA_007118765.1 Candidatus Hydrogenedentota bacterium | reverse complement strand
TTTGCGCAGGCCGCCGGCTGACAGCGTGTTAGTACACGTCGAAGTCGGCGGACAAGCAAAGTGCCTGATATGGTGTAAGATTCGCAGGCGCAACAGAAATCTTGTGAAATATGCGGGTTAATCGCGCACCACGGACAGGATGCCCGAGGCGCGCTCGGCGATATTCACCAAATGATCGCCCACCCGTTCGAGATGGCCAAGGGCATCAAGAAATACCACGCTCCCCTGCACACCGACAATTCCGGCGTCAAGGCGTTTGACTTTTTCCGCCGTCGCTTTTCCAATGACCCGTTTCAGCTCTTTTTCCGCATTGATGGCATCTTGTGCGGCGCTGGGATCAATGCCTTTCAATACACGGTAAATGGCGTCAAATTGCGTGTTCAGGCATGCATCAATATCCAAAATGGCCTGTTTCGCTTCGGGGGTCAGCTCATGTCCGATGGCCTGAAACGTGTCCTGTATCTTAACCAGCGATTCCGCGTGGTCGCCCAGGCGTTCGGCGTCGTTGATGACGTGTATCATGGCGGGTATGATTTCGGATTGTTCGGGGGTGGTGTCACGCCTGGACAGTTGCACAAGGTATTCAATGATCTCCTTTTGCAGTCGGTCAATGATAACTTCACGCTTCAGCACGGAATCGGCCAGTTTCGCGGGACCGCCTGCAAGCAGCTCACAGCTTTCATCCATGGACTTTTCGCCCCTTCGGATCATAAAGATGATTTCGTTGACAGCCTGTGACAGTGCAATGGCGGGCGATTGCAGAAGTTTTGGTTCGAGATATTCAAGCACGGACTCCTGTTCTGAGGGGAGCGGCGGAATAATCCATTGGCAAACACGCGCCAAAACGGTGCTGAAGGGCAGGAACAACAGAACGTTGATCACGTTAAAGAAGGTATGCGAATTGGCGGCGTGACGGAGCAGGTTTTCCGGGTGCGCCGCAAACACATTGCCCGGCGTGATCCAATCCACCAGCCCGAGAAAGAGCGGCTGGTTGTCCCACAGCGGCACATAAAACAGAATATACATGTAGACCGCGCCAAAGAGATTGAAAAAGGTGTGTGCCAATGCCACGCGCCGGGCGTCGCGATTGGCGTTGATGGCGGCAAAGTTTGCGGTGATGGTGGTGCCGATGTTCTCACCGAGAATAAGGGGCACGGCGGTATAGAAATTGATGATGCCCTGACTGCACAAGGCCAGCACAATGCCCATGGTGGCGCTGCTTGACTGTACGAGCACCGTGGTGAGGGCGCCCACAACAATGCACATGAGCACGGGCACAAAGGGCATGATGCCGTTGGCGCCGGGGGTGCAATCGAACACGGAGAACCATGCGATAAATGCGGGGCTATAGCGCAGGGGCCGCAGGATTTCGGACATGGTCATCATGCCGAGAAACAGCAGACCGAATCCGAGCAGCGCTTCACCGACGGCTTTGTGGCGGGGCTGTTTGAGCACGGTCGCCAACAACAGGCCGACCGCTATGGCGGGATAGGCCAGCGAGTCCAAACGAAAGGCGATCAGCTGCGCGGTGATGGTGGTGCCGATGTTGGCGCCGAATACCACGCCAATGCCTTGGGCGAGGGTCAACATGCCCGCGTTAACAAAACCGATGAGCATGACGGTCGTGGCGCTCGAAGACTGGATAAGCCCCGTCACCAATGCGCCGGTCAGCACCCCCGTGAAACGGTTGCGCGTCATCAGATGCAACGCCGCGCGCAATCCCTTGTCGGCCATGCGCTGCAAGCCGCGTGACATGATGGTCATGCCAAAAATAAACACGGCCAGTCCGCCGAGCAACACGGTAAACAAGTGGGTCTTGTTCATGGCCATCGCTTCAAAGCGCATGGCGGCAACATTGAACCGCTCTTCCGGCCCCACGCCCGGACGGGTATCGTTTATCTGTACGGAGCAAAAATACCGCTGTACCTGGCCGCCCATCTGCCAGGACGTTACAGCGCGCCCGTCCTCATCGGTGAAAACACGTGTGGCGTCGAGGGTGCTGTTCCGGCCCCCTTCAAGGCCAAACAACACCTCCACCCCGGACGCGGGCGTACCGTCGGCATTGCGCAATTCCACGCCAATCGCATCTATGACGCCGTTCGTAACGGTTTCCAAATCTTCGCCAATGCGCCGCACACCGGAAAGGGCGCGCAACCGCACGGGTGCGATGTGCGGGTATTCCGGCGCGGATGCCGTAATCCAGACATCGCCGCACCACGCGCCCAGTTGCAAACGCGCCAACGCCAATCCGCCGGCGTCTGTGGATGTTTCATATATCGGCGCATCGCTTTGTGTAAACCGCGCACCTGTAGCGGGTTCTTCCACTTCAAAACGCACCGCCGCACCGGGTACGGGTCGGCGCGATCCGCTGCCGCCAAGCAAACCGGGTTCAACGGGGCCTTCCAACACCACCTGAAAAGGGGACGGCAGCGCTTCGCCTTGAAACGCCGCCTGTTCGTTGCCAGACGCATAGTCGTCAAGACGTAATCGTTCGGGCGCGGTCGGCGCCGCCTGTTGACAGCCCGCAATCGCAACAACCGCGATACACGTTGCCAGAAGACGCATCATCACCGTTACACGAAAATGATCCATATACTCTCAGTCTCTGTTGCATAGCAATGGAAAGCCGGAGCGCCTTCCCTACACCGTGCGTTGTTCATGGTTGCGCACCCACAATCCATTCACTATGTATCCTGAACTTCCTGCTCGGTATGATGCCTGTCGAATGTTAGTGTAACGTTAGGATAAAACATAAATTTACGCGCCCGTCATGCCGTGCAAGACACCAAAAAAATCGCTCCTTATTCTCGCGCCTCCTGTTGTTGCGCGTGTCACGGACAAGCCGTTGCTTCAAGTAAAAAAAACAGTACAACGATGTTGCGCGGACGATCAATTAGTGTTATGATGATGACATGGGATATGAAGGTTGGTTGTGTTCGCTGCATTGATTTCGCGTGCGTTTGTTTTGTGTGACGCAGAAGTGTAAAATTTATTTGTACTTTGTTGGCAAAGTCTGGTACAAATAAGTAACAACTTGCGTGCGACAAACAGTGCGCAAACAAAGGCCGTAACAACAAAGGCATACAGTGCATGAGGCGTTGGGTTTTTAAGATACGGTGTCGCGTGTTAAAACGCAGAGCGCGTCGCGGCGGGAGAAGACGTTGATGGAATGGATATCCGTGACGATTGGTCACTCGGTTTGTTTGCTCGGTGTCGTGTGTGTATGGGTGGTGCTGTTCTTTGGCGCCATGATGCACAAAGGCGACGGCGTGCAACAACATGAGATTGGGCAAGGGAGGCATGAGCGCTGTTGCGAGGCATTTCGACGGCATGCTTCTTCGCGGAATTTGCGATGCGAACGTGTTGGCAAAACATACATCGCCAATGTGAACATAAAATTTGTATGCGCCTGACAGTTAAAAACTGTCGGGCGTTTTTTTTGAGTTGAATCGCGGTTCGTGTAATCAACGCCCGTGTGGTTGATGCGGGCATGGTTCCATGCACGGCCATAGTTGCAGAGGCATTAACAGGCATGCGCCTGTTGCAGGCGTTGTCCATCATGGCGAGGACGATGCATTGTATGTTCGTTGTCTCGCGAACATGCCTGATTGTTCTGTACGTGGGAGAAGGCCAAAACAACAAAAGGAGAAACGAAATGGCCCCAGCGAAGAAGAAGGCAGATCCGAAGAAGAAAGCCGCCCCCAAGAAGAAGGCAGCCCCCAAGAAGAAGGCAGCCCCCAAGA
>SKQZ01000284.1 GCA_007118765.1 Candidatus Hydrogenedentota bacterium | reverse complement strand
GAAAACTTGGGCAATTGGCCGGTGCCCTGCATGGACATGGAGTTCACCATGAGCGGCGGCAGCGCTTCCACATAGCCGTGTTCGCGGGTGTGTATGTCCAGCATGAAATTGATAAGAGCGCGTTCCAACAGCGCCCCGGCGCCCCGGCTCAATGTAAACCGCGCACCCGATATCTTTGCGGCGCGCTCAAAGTCCACAATGCCCAGTCCTTCGGCGATTTCTACATGGTCTTTCGGCTCAAAATCGAAGTTGGGCGGTTCTCCCCAAGTGCGCTCAACCCGGTTATCCGTATCATCAACGCCGTCGGGTACGCTGTCGTCCGGCATGTTGGGCAGAGTCAGCAGCGCGGCCTGCAACTCGTCATCAACTTCGCGCGCCCGCGCTTCACAGTCGGCTATTTGCTCCTTGATGGCTTTCATTTCCGCAATAACGTCTGACGCATCTTCACCAGAACGTTTGCATGCCGCGATGGTTTCCCCCGCCTTGTTCTGGCGTGCCCGAAGCTGCTCCAGTTCGTAGATGGCTGCGCGTCTGTTTTCGTCAATGCTGCACAAGCCGTCCACGTCCACGGCGGCCCTGCGCCGGGCCATTGCAGCCTTTACCCGGTCCGCATCGGTTCGCAATAAACGTATGTCAAACATGCATGTTTCCTTGCTATTTCTTGGCAATAATGTCCAGCAAACGCTCAAGATCATCCAGTGAATAATAGGCGATTTCAATACGTCCGCGTCCGGCGCTTTGTTCTTTGACCAGCACTTTGGCGCCCAGACGTCGGCGTAGTTTGTCTTCCAGCGCCACGATGTGCGGCGGCTTGGGCGGCTCGTCCGCTTTCTTGCGCGGCTTCTTGTCGGCATGCTGTGCCGCAGCCTGTTCGGCCTGTCGAACTGACAGGCCCTTGGATATGATTTTTCGCGACAATGCCAGTTGTGCGGCAGCGCCTTCCACCGCCAGAATAGCGCGAGCGTGCCCCATGCTCAACGTACCGTCCGCCACCTGCTCTTGAATAACCTCCGGGAGATGCAGCAGACGCAGGGTATTGGCGATGGTGGCGCGTTTTTTGCCCACCTCTTCGGCCAGTTGCTCCTGGGTCCAGTTGTATTCCGTCATCAGTTGCCGATAGGCGAGCGCCAGCTCAATGGCGTTAAGGTCTTCCCGCTGGATATTCTCGATAAGCCCAAACTTCAACATATCCCGGTCGGCCACGTCCCGACAAATTGCAGGTATTGTTTCCAGTCCGGCCATAATGGCGGCCCGGCAGCGGCGCTCACCACAAACAATTTCATAGTTGTCGCCCGCGTTTCGTACGATGATGGGTTCCTGAACGCCATCGCGTCCAACGGAGGCGGCCAGTTCCTGCAGCGCCTCTTCATCGAACACACGGCGCGGCTGGTGAGGGTTCGACGCGATGGCGGTCGGATCCAACAAAAGCACCCGCTCCTGACCGGGTGGGTCGGGTGTAACGGGCGCTTTCGGCGCCTGCCTTTTATCGGGCGCTTTGTTGGGAAGCGAGCCGGGCAACAGTGCCCCCAGCCCTTTGCCGAGTTTCTTCTTCTTTGTATCAACCACGTGAAGTTACCTCTTCAGCCAGCGCCAGGTAGGCCAGTGCGCCGGCGCTCCGTTTATCGTAGTGTATCACTGGCGTGCCAAAGCTGGGTGCTTCGCCCAATGTGACGTTGCGGGGAATGATAGTCTCATAAACACTTGTGCCCAAATGTGTGCGAACATCATGAATGACGTCTTTGGCCAAATTGGTGTGCTGAAACATGGTGAGCAGGATACCGGAAACAATTAACCGGGGATTCAGGTTCTCACGCACCACAATAATGGTATGCAACAGCTCACTCAGACCTTCCAGCGGGTAGTATTCGCATTGAAGCGGGATCATGACTTCATACGATGCCACCAGCGCATTCAAGGTCAACAGGCACAGCGAAGGGGGACAGTCAATCATAATGAAATCATACTGTTCCAACAGGGGTTCAATGGCATGTTGCAAGCGAAACTCGCGCCGGCTTTCGTTCACCAGTTCCACAGAGGCGCCCACGAGATCCCGGTGCGATGGCGCCACCCATAAATTGGCAAAAGGTGTGGGCACAATCACGTCGGCACAGGGAATCTGCTCGGCAAGCACGTTATAGATGCTGTTTTCGCAGGCATGTTTGTCCACGCCTATGCCCTGTGTCGCGTTGCCCTGCGGGTCCATGTCGACTACGAGCACCCGGTGCTTTTGTTCCGCCAGACACGCCGCCAGGTTTACGGTGGTAGTGGTTTTCCCCACACCGCCTTTTTGATTTGCTATCGCGATAACACGCGCCATATTCTGTTCCAATGTTTTATAGGGAGAGGGATACTAAACCAGACGACGCTATGATACGGTTCATACACCGGGCAAGTCAATCCGCCGCCCCCGCGTGTGTCGCTCGCTGCAGCCCAAAAACATATTCGGTACAGCCTATCTTTGACGCGCTGTTCCTCGCAGACAAAAGGAGTGGCAACCCCGCCACGGCGGGGTGAAATATGCGGGTTAGTAGGTCAGGGTGTGCCGCGCCAGACGATGTGGCCGTCTTTGCAGTCGCTGTACAGGGTGAATCCGCCGCGGCGTGGTTGGTACACAAAGGGTTGTCCGGTATAGGGGTCCAGCGGTATCGCGCCGCCGAGAATGGGGGCGACCTGTTCCAATGTCTCCGGATACGCGCCGTGTTCGCCGTAATGGTGCTCCACGGCAAGGCCCAGCTGCAGCAGGCTCATTTGCGCCTCTTTGCGTGCTTGCACGTGTGCCATGCGGAAAAACCCGGGTGTCATCATGTTTGTCATAACCCGTGTCTGGGGCAGGGCGTCAAGCTCTCTAAGCGCCTGCTCCAGCAGCGGTTCCGCCTCATAAAAGGGAAGCGCCATTGCGTCGGTAACAGAGTTCATGGTTCTTGCATAGGCGGTTTCATCCATGTTCAGGAATGGTCGTGCAACGGCGCTGCCATAAACACGCCACAGAAAACTCTCAGCCCCCTCCGCCCGGACGCCGGTACTGCTGATGTCACCCTTTCGGATGCTATCAAACACCTCAAGCCCCCAGTGTCCTTCAAATGTAAGAGCGTCCACAAGTTCTTCCCGGTTTATTGTGGTTGATACCTGATATACGATCTTTTGCAGCCCATCCACTGATATATCATTTCCGCGCATGGTCTGAGTCACATGCTCATAGAACATGTTCAGAATCCCGTTATGCATCATCTGAAGAATCAGGAGAGGTTCCTTTTTCATCGTGTCTGTCAGACGAAAAAAGGCGGTGTAGTTCTCTAAAACGGTTGCCTCGTCATCCCGCATGGAAGCCAGCGTAGCATCTGCCAGTAACAGCCCCGAAACCCTGCGAAGGTCAATAAGGCTGGGCAGATCCATCGCAAACCCCTCAACATAATTCATCTCGAATAAGGCGCCTCCGCTTTCAAGCAACTCCCGAAACGCGTGAATCAGTTCCTGATGTGCGTCCAGATACGCGGTGATCAGTTCCCAATCCCAAAGCGATTGGTCTCTGTGAATCAAGTCGAAAGCTTTTTTCCATTCGGGGTCGTCTTTTGCCGCGTTCATTTGCTCGGTCAGTTGTTCAAACAGGGCAACCGTATCTTGGTACGCGGGTTCTTCCTGTTCCGTTTCAGGCTTGTCTGCAGGTGCAGGCGGCGCCACCGGGCGGGGGCGCGATTGCAGGGTACGCTGTGCCACGGCGGCTGAGCGTTGTTGAAGCATTTCGACGG
>SKQZ01000182.1 GCA_007118765.1 Candidatus Hydrogenedentota bacterium | reverse complement strand
GCCGCCTTTTCGGGATATTCTTCGAGGAGGTTTTTGCGCTGGCTGATGTCCTCACTCAAATTATACAGCGCCTTTTCATGGGGGTTGGGTTCGTAGTCGTTCTCTTCGTTAAACCAGTCCGGCACATTCGAGTGCGCGCCGCTTCGCGCATTGATAAACACCCAGTGACCCTGACGAATGGCATAGCGGTTGTATGTATTGTGAATATGGATATCGCGTATGGGCGTTTGCGGCGTTTCGCCTTGCAGCAGCGGCAGTAGATTGTGGGAATCCTCCGCAGTTCCTTCGGGAACCTTCACATTGACAATGGCGGCAACGGTGGCCAGGATATCCACCTGGCTTACAAGGGCATCGCAAACGCTGCCGGGTTCGATTACGCCCGGCCAGCGCATAATGGTGGGCACCCGATGGCCGCCCTCGTAAATGTCACGCTTCAGCCCGCGCAACGTGCCCATGCTTCGGTGGCCGGTATTTCGGACCCGGTCGTATGCATAGTGTTCCGGCCCGTTGTCGCTCGAAAATACAACCAGTGTGTTGTCCGCAAATCCATGTTCATCAAGTGCGCGCATTATTTCTCCGGCGGACCAGTCACTCTGATAGACAAAGTCGCCGTAGGGGCCCGCCTCCGTCTTGCCTTGAAATTCGGGCGCGGGCACGATGGGCGTATGGGGCGACGTCCAGGGGAAATAAAGGAAGAACGGTTGCTCGTTGTCCTTTTGTTCGGCAATCCATTCGACCGCCTTTTCCGTTAACCGCGGCATAACCGCATCCAATCGCCAGTCCGCCGTCATGGGCCCCGGACGCCCTTCATGTTGGCCTTCCTCCGGGATGGGATCCGGCGCGTACATCTCGGTTGGCGTCGTTATCAACCGATCATTTTCTATCCATGCATAGGGCGGGAAATTCGGAACGTCATCGCCAAAATAATAATCAAACCCGTGGGCCAACGGTCCGTCCGGCACAGGTTGCGTCCAGTCGAACTCTTCCGGGCGCGGGCCGTCTCTTCTGTCGGAAGACTCCCCAACGCGTATGGCGTCCCAGTCCCAGCCGAGATGCCATTTCCCGATGCAGGCGGTGCGATATCCCGCCTGTTGCAGTAATCCGGGAAGAGTTGTTTCCTCCGCATCAAACACCGAGCCTTCGAAACTGTTTACAATGCCGTGAAACTTGCGCCAGTGATACCTTCCCGTCAACAACGCGTAGCGGCTGGGCGTACAAATGCCGGAAGAACTGTGGGCGTCCGTGAAGCGCATGCCTTCACGCGCCAGCCGGTCCAAGTGGGGCGTGGGTATCTTCGAGTCCGGATTCTGGGCCGTCAGATCACCATAGCCCATGTCGTCCGCGTAGAGGATAACAATGTTCGGCAGGTTCCGTGCGCTGTCGTCGGCATTACCGCGTCGAGGCAACATGGCTGCCGCTGCCATCGCCGTGAGTGATTGTAGAAAGGCGCGCCGGGTGGCCGGGATCGCGGATGATTGTGATCTGCTCGGGTTCACAACTGTTGAGTCCATAAGAAAACCTCCTGATACCTGCGGCGCCCGGACTATGCTGTGGCAATGGATCGCCTGTTGCCGCATGTACCGGCAACCGTGCATTTCCTCATAAAAAACCCGTGTTCACAGTATACCGAAAACACATAATGCAGACAACGACATCCAAACCAGAGGATGCAACACGCTCCGGGGGCTACTTGGCGGCAGCCACAATCTTGTCCACATGATGCGGGGTAAGCGCGATTTCAAGGACACAACGGAAACCCAAATCGGCGGCACGGGTTTCAAAGGGCCGTGCAACAGCATCACGCAATGGTTGCACATATAGAAAACTGCCGCCACACACGAGGAGTTCGTCGCCGAAATCCGGCGGCGTATCGTTTGCCGTTCCCGCCCGGCTGCGCGTCCACTCCATCACATTGCCCGCCATGTCGTAACAGCCCGACCACACAACATCGTCGGAGAAGGAGCGAACGGAACGGGTGTGTTCGGTTTGAATGTTTGCGCTGTCTGCCTGCCAGTCTTCCCCCCACGGATACACATCGGAGCCGTCCGAATCGCCGTAGGCCGCCCGCGCCCACTGTGCACGGGTGGGCAGCATTTTGCCTTGCCAGGCGGCATAGGCCTGAGCATCGAACCATGCGACATAGCTGACCGGATGCTCCGGGTAATGTTCCGCAGCCTGCTGCATCTGCGGCAACATGGGCCAGCCATCTTCAACGTTCAGCGAAAATGTTGCGAATTGACTGAGGGTAACTTCCGTACGGTCAATGAAGAACGCAGGCACATAGAGCGTTTCGTTATCCACCGCCACATGACCGGGCGGGACAAACACCATGTTTTCAGGCGTCATGAGCGCCGCCAGATAGTATTGGAGCGCTTCCGCAGCGCGTATCACGGCGGCGGCATCGCCCTCACGTGCCATCACCTGTGCCTGTTCCCGTAGTGATTGCGCTGTTTCGACCCAATTGCGCTGGGTACGGTCAAGCGTGCCGACGCTCGCCACATGGGCGCGCACGGTGTCCATCATGGCATTGATTTCCATGTATTGCGCTGATTGCCCCGGTACCAGCGCCGCATCCATATCAATCGCAGCAGCTGTGATGTCACTGGTCCAGCGTTCCAGCATCCATAAACCGGCGGACACTACCAGTAACACCGCCACAATGGATGCGGCCGCCAGAGCATGTTGGCGGGGCGGCAGCAGTCGTTGCCAGATACTGGCGCCGGGGCTGTGTGACAGGGCGCGCATACCGTCCTTGCCTTCGTCCAGCATTTGCAGTACAGGACGAATGGCGGCGCGCAATTCGGCAACAGACGCGAATCGCTTTCCCAACTCCGGCTCCACACACCGCCGCACAATTTCATCAAGTGCGGGCGGCACATCCCGTGTCATTTCAGACGCGGGACGCGGCACGCCGGTGGGCAGGTTGCCCGTCAACAGTTCATACAACACAACACCGATGCTGTAAATGTCGGCCCGGGCATCCACGTCGCGGCTGCTGCGCTGTTGCTCTGGCGACATATAGTAGGGCGTTCCCATGATCATGGATGCCGAGGTGGCGGTTTGCGTGGCCATGAGTTTTGATATGCCGAAATCCATCAGTTTAATCTGGTTGTCCCGCGTAATCATGATGTTTTCGGGTTTGATGTCGCGATGTATGGTGTATTGATGTGCGTATTCGAGGGCGACACACAGCTGGTCAACGATATACAGGGCCTGGCGCACGGGCATACGTTCGCCCGGCGGCAGTTTTTCGAGCACGCCGCGCAACGAATCGCCCTGCACATACTCCATGGAAATGAAGATGCCCTTGTCGGTCATGCCAATGTCATGAACACGCACGATGTTCTGATGGGCCAGCTTGCGTGTGATCCGCGCTTCGTTCAAAAACCGGTCCACCACCATTTTGTTCTTCACAAATTGCGGCAACAAGGCTTTCAGGGCAAGGTCTTCCCCCAATACGTTGTCATGTACCTTGTAAATGCACCCCATGCCGCCGCGCCCAATCAGATCGAGCACGGTATATCGTTGGTTCACCACCTGTCCGCGGCGAAAGAATGCTTGGTTCGCCTTTTGCGCGGGCGCGGGTTTGCGTGGCGTATTCTTGAATGCAACCTTTGGCAGCGGCGTCTCGCAACGGCTGCAATGCGTCGTCTTGCCATCGTTCAGATGGGCGCATTGGGGGCATTTTATCTTCGCCATAAGCACTCCTCGCGCGGAGCGGGCGTGTTGGTCGGCAACGCGCTATAAACTCCATGCCTTTGCAAAGGCTTCAAAAGACCGGTCATAGGATTTTTCCGCGTCCGCAGGGAAACAGCATCCGGGCAGTTGCTTTTTTGCCAAATGACTGTGCAGACAGTCGCAACAGTTCGCATGATTGGGACAACCCGGATAGGTACAGGTACAGCGTTCCATGTTTATGGATTTTTGGGAACATTCTGCCATTTGTTTTGCTCCTTTCCCGATGTAGCATCGCGTTTTTATGCCAAAAACATTTTGCAGGGCCAGTAGTGATCTATATTGTACGCGCGTGCATTGTTCTTTTACAATAGCGGGAAAGGAACGCCCTGCAACTGCGCCGTCCGATCAGGACTGCCGGTCGTGCGATGTTGCCGATGGCACGGTCTGCCCGTGCCCGACACGGGCGCAAAAACGCAGACGGTATCGGACTGCACTATGGGAGACATACATGCGCGTATTAGTTACCGGCGGCGCCGGGTTCATTGGGTCACATTTATGCGAGATGCTTGCAGAGCGCGGCGACACCGTATTCGTGCTGGACGACTTAAGCACGGGGCGGTTTGAAAACATTGAGCATATCCCGGATATCACCTGTATCGTTGACAGTACGCTGAATCAGGAAATTGTGCGCGACTTGGTGCGCGAAGTGGATGTGGTGTTTCATCTTGCGGCGACTGTGGGCGTTCAGCTGGTGGTGAACCATCCGATACGCACCATCGTCAACAATATCCAAGGCACTGAAACAATTCTCGAAGAGGCCTGTCGTTATCGCCGCCGCTTGTTAATCACCTCCACCAGCGAAGTTTACGGGAAAGGCACAAACACGGCCTTTAACGAAAACGACGACCGAGTGATCGGGCCGACACACCGCCATCGCTGGTGTTATGCGGCATCCAAAGCGATTGACGAATTTCTTGCGCTTGCCTATTGGCATGAGAAGCGGCATCCCGTGGTGATTGCCCGGTTGTTTAACACCGTGGGCCCCCGGCAAACCGGGCGCTACGGCATGGTCATCCCGACGTTCGCGCGGCAGGCGCTGTTAAACGAGCCGCTCACCGTATACGGCGACGGGAAGCAAACACGATGCTTCGCGTATGTGGGAGATGTTACGCCCGCGCTGGTTACGCTGATGGATCGTACCGACCTGCAAGGCGCGGTATATAATATCGGCAACAATGAACCCGTCAGCATGGAGGAACTGGCGAAGCGGGTGATAGCCCGCGCAAAAAGCAACGCCACCATTCGCTATGTGCCTTACGAACAGGCCTATGGCCCGGGCTATGAAGACATGCGTCACCGCGAGCCCTGCTTAAAGAAGATACGGGAAGCCATCGGCTACCAACCCAAGACATCGCTGGACGAAATTCTGGATGCGGTTATTGCCGACACGCGCAACCGGCTGCAACACGACGTATAAAACTGCCGGGATTACGACCGCGCTGTTGCCTTCTTCTTCTTTGATGATTGCCGATTATCCGCATACAGCCCCGTGGCCCCTTCCTGACTCGCCTTGTGGCGCAGTTGGGCAAGCAGCTCAAAATATTCCGTGACCGAACGCGCGCCGGATATACGGCTGTCGGTAAGACAAATCAATATGTTTAACAACGGCGTGCCGCCTATCCCGGTCGAAGATCTGGACTTTTTGGGCATTTTCATGCCCACCAGATCATAAAACTCCGGCAAATGGTTTTCCCAGTTTTTGGCCACCTGCTCGCAATACTGAGCGGCCGGATCGGGCGCCAACACACACACGAAATGGCCAGTGCCGATATGTGCGGCATGGAATAGCGATGAATTCAGGACTTCGCCATGTCGTTTGATGATGCGCGATATATGGCGCAACGCCTTGTCACGGTTCGCTTCTCCGGCAATTTTTCCGAACTCGGCAATGTTTTCGAGTTCAATGTAGGCAGTAGCAAAGGCTGTCTTCTGGGTAATGGCCTGTTGGATGACCGCCTTGATCATCTTGGCGCCGGCCAAACCGGTGATGGCATCCGGTTGCAACCCGGCGGCGGCGCTCCTCAGCTGTTCATTCACCCGCGACACCAACATATTTCCTTGAAAGGGCTTGGCCAGATAGTCGTCCGCGCCCTGTGTAAGCCCATGATGCACCTCGTCTTCCGAGGCCATGGTGGACATCAATATCACCGGCAGTGTAAACAGCTGCGGATGCGCCCGTACGCGGCGGCATATCTCAAAACCGCATACATCGGGCAGCATCACTTCGGTTATCACCAAATCTATGCTGTTTTGTTCAATCAGTTGCAGTGCGCGTTCTCCCCGTTTGTCAAGGAGACACACATGCCCCGCTTCTTTCAGTTGCGAACACACATACTTGCCATAGCGTTCATCGGTATCAATACATAATATCTTTGCCACCTGGTTTACCCCTCTTCTGTCTTTTGGCGGCGCCACCCGCCTGACCTGCGTTACCCGGGACGTATTGCACAGCATGGCATAATACGTCCGACTGCTGCCTCGTTTTCAATCGAATGCGCCCTGCGCCTCAGATTCTCCGCCGTGACACATCCTCCGCATTGATGAGACATCTGCACTGCAGCGATTATACCACAAGTTCCGGGCTTGGTTCCCAGGTCGTTGTTTTTCTCTTGTTTGCCCATGATGCCCGCGTTTGCTACACTGCCCGCCAGCAATAGGAGTACAACCGTCGGGACATGGTTCGCGCAGCAATGCGATGCAACCGCCCGACATGGGATGCTGTTACTATATGGATAGACGCCGTTTTTTCAAAAACGCCACCCTGGGCGCGGGTGCGGCCACCGGATTCTCAGGTCAGTGGGCGCATGCGCAGTCGAACACCGCTTCCGCGGAACCGACACCTGTTGCGCCCGCCGCCTTGACCGCAGAATTGGCCATAATGCCGTGGTTCTGTGCGCATGAGCACTGGGGTTCTTCTGATGTTTTCGGCGCCGGGCAAGAGGGATACCTGGCGGATAGTGAGGCCGGCGCCGTACCGCAACGGACGGCAACGGTATGGGATATTGTGCTGGAGCCTTATTTCGGCGGCTGGCTGGTCAATGCCGGATGCAACGTATATGATGAAGCCCTTCGGCGCGGCCATCAGGATATCTACGAATGGTGGCATGCCCACCCCGAGCAGGTGCTGGCCTTTTTTGAAACGCCCCTGCGGCGGCAACACGGCGTGGGAGCGCTTGAATGTACGCGCCAAGGCATGACGCTGCTCTACGACACGGATATCCTTTCAGAAGACCCGGCCGTGTGGCAACAGGCGGATGCCGCCGTGGCAAAAGCATACGGCGATGTGTTTGCATGGTATGAAAACGTGATTGCCCACCATGCCATTAGCGAGGTGATACGCCCGGTACAGCCGGAATTCTTTTTTCACGACGGCGCCCGGCCGGAAGAAGAACGCAGGATAATGCATCCCATATTGCGAATCGATCCGTTGCTTGATTTGTGGGGGGCCTCCAACCCGCGTCGCGACCGTCTTGCCGCGGCAGTCGGCGTGGAACCCCGGGACGCCGCCTCGTGGCGCGCCTTTATAAAGGCGTTGTTTGATTTGGCGGCAGACAAGGGCAATGTCGGCATCAAGCAGTTGCAAGCCTATACACGGCACCTCAACTATGTTGTCTGGCCTGACGACGAGGTTGTTTTCACAGGGCCGTTAAACCCCACGCAACGGCTGGTTTTTCAGGATTGGGTGATGCATGCATGTTGCATGGAGGCGCACGAGCGGGGCTGGCCGCACCAGATACATGTGGGCACCCACAATCTCGACCAGTCGTCTCCCCTGCCGTTAACCGGTATGGCGGAACGGTACCCCAACATGAAGTTGGTGTTGCTCCATTGCTGGCCCTTTGTGGAGGAGGCCGGGTTCCTGGCAAAGCACCACCCGAACGTGTATCTGGATGCCTGCTGGCAGTCGGTGCTGAACCCCGCCTTCCTTGAACAATCGTTCACCCGGTGGCTGGGCTATCTGCCGTCTCACAAGATTATGTCTTCGCAAGACGCCACCACCATTGAGATGGCCGTTGGGTCGTTGTCCATTACGCGCGGCATCCTGGCGCGCACACTGGCCACATGGGGCAACAAATGGCGGCTGCCATTGAATACGCTGCGGGCGTACGCGGCTGATATTGCACACAACAATGCCGTGGCGGTGTACGGCATTGGATCGCCCCACACCCCTGAGGCCTCCCCGTGATTGCGTCGTCTTTGCGCAAGGCGTTTGAACAGACGGACCCGTGGGGGCTGCTGCTCAAGAATTTGCTGTTGCCCATGTATTGCTACGGCTGTGGCTGCCGCTTATTGACGGAGGAACACGTGCTGTTTTGCCCTGATTGCTGGGAAAACAGCCCGCGAATTGATCGCCCCTTTTGCGAACGTTGCGGCAAACCGCACCAGCGTATTGTGGGGCTGGGCGCCTTGTCGAACTATCCCTGCGCTGATTGTCGCGACAAGCCGAATCCCTACATTCGCCGTATATGGGGCGCCGCCTATTATGATGACGCCGTGGGCGCAACCATACGCCATTTCAAGTTTCAAAAGAAGAAGATTGTGCTGCCGCCGTTGGCCGACTTGTTGATAGACTTCGCCGTGCGCGAAATGGACGGCGAGCAGTATGATGCGCTGGTTCCGGTGCCGCTTTATCACACACGGCTGCGCGACCGGGGATTTAATCAGGCATTGAAACTGGCAGAGCCTTTGTTGACGGTATTTCCGGATGCCGTGCTTGATGAATCCCTGCGCCGAATACGGCCCACCAACCCGCAAAGCCGCCTCTCAGGAAACGATCGCGTACGGAATGTACGCGGCGCGTTTGCCGTTGTAAACGATACCCTCGCAGGGAAACGGGTGCTGCTTATTGACGATGTGATTACCAGCGGCGAAACCGTCACCGAATGCGCGCGCGCCCTGAAACGGGGCGGCGCTTCGGTTGTGGATGCAATGGCCGTGGCCCTGGCGTGTCCCTCGCCCTATTTTGATGCGTAAGGAACAAGGGTTGTTTGACGCGGCCATTGCGCGGGTTATATAATCTCCCCACGGTATTCAGGCTGTCAGACAGGGGCAGCAACACCCAATTTTTTTGACTACAGGGAGTATACTATGCAGACCGCCGAGCGATTAGGCAAGATTCCTCCGTATTTATTTATGACCTTGCGCAATAAAATCAACGAGGCCCGCGCCCAAGGCGTGGATGTTATCAGCCTTGCCATTGGCGACCCGGTGGAAGCCACGCCGGACGCCGTTATTGAGGCGCTTTCCAGTGCTGCGCAGGATAAAGCGAATCACCGGTATCCGACGGATGAAGAATGGGGCATGGCCGCGTTTCGTGAGGCCGTTGCCCGTTGGTACGAGCGCCGGTATCACGTGCAGCTGGATCCCGCCAACGAAGTGCTCGCGCTGATTGGCTCCAAGGAGGGGTGTCATCACTTCGCGCTGGGGATGATCAATCCGGGCGACCTGGTCTTGGTAACGGACCCCGGCTATCCGGGATATAAGCCGAGCATTTGGTTTGTGGGCGCGGAACCCCATCCCATAGCGATGAAGGGGGAAAACAATTTCCTGCCCGATTTGACCGCCATCCCCTCGGAAACGGCGAAACGGGCAACCGCATTCTACCTGAATTATCCCAACAACCCCACCGGCGCCGTGGCAACCCCCGAATTCCTGGCGGACCTGGTGGCCTTTGCACGCGACTATGATATTGCCGTCTGCTATGACAACCCCTACAGCGAGGTGGTCTTTGGCGTTGACAGGCTCAGTTTTTTGAACGCGCCGGGCGCGAAAGAGGTGGGCGTCGAACTGAACTCGTTGTCCAAGCCCTATAATATGACCGGCTGGCGCATTGGCATGGCCTGCGGCAACCCGGACATCATCCGCGCCATGGCCACGTCCAAAGCGAATACGGACAGCGGCGTTTTCAACGCCATACAATACGCCGGGATTGAGGCCTTGGACAAGTGCGACGCCTTCATCGAAGAAATGTTGCAGCTGTATGCGGCACGTCGCAATAAAGTGTTGGCCACCCTGCGCGAATTGGGTTGGAGCTATGAACCGCCGCCCGGTACATTTTATTTGTGGACACCTGTTCCCGACGGATTTACGTCGTCGGAGTTCTGTGATTTTGTCTTTGAAAAGACCGCCGTTGTGCTTGCACCCGGCGCTGCATACGGCACTCACGGCGAAGGGTATGTGCGGTTTTCGCTGACGGTGGAGGATGCGCGTCTTGATGAGGCCCTGTGCAGGCTGCGGGACAACCTCGGAAAAGTCTCGTTCTCAACGGATAACAACACAAAGTAGCCTTCATGTCCAACAAGCTCGATTTCATTGAAGCGTCACAAGTGCGCATTATCCCCGCGGATGCTTCCAAGCATGATGCCTTGGACTTGTTAATTGCCGTTTTGTGTCGCAACCCCGTCATTACCGACTGCGAAGCGCTGCGCAAGGCCGTCTATGAACGTGAGGCGGTGCAGAGCACAGGGCTGGGCAGCGGCATTGCCGTGCCCCATGTGCGCATCCCCGAGGTAAGCGAGCCGACACTCGCGCTCGGCATCGCCCCCGATGGCGTTGACTTCGCTTCGCTGGACAACCGCCCGGTCCATATCATCGTGCTGTTTGCAACGCCGGCCGATGCGGAAAAAACATATCTGAGCATGCTCGCACGTGTCATGGTGGCTTTGCGCAACCGCAACACATTTTCGGCGCTGGCCTCCTGCCGTACCGTGGAAGACGTGCTGGCATTGCTGTAATCCCCGCCACACTACCACCACGCCAAACGCCGCGTACAAGCCCGACTCGGATGGCCGCGTCAGGCTGTATGTAAGCTGCATCACAAACGGTTATGTCCGTTGTGAACACGCCTTTCTTCGGAGACTCGCCGGTTGCACACGATAGAAACACAAAAAAAGAACACGGCGCGTCCTTGTATTTCCGCGGTATACTATGCAAGAATATAATCGTTTATGGCATCCAATGCACTGTGTTGTGATAAGTGCTGTGTTTTATCGGAACGCCACGGCAATGGTGTTGTCTGGACTGCTTCGCCGGACAAAGCCGTTCGCTGTTCAGCGCACTGTTGCTTGTCGCATAAGTGCGCCACCACTGGCATGATAGTTTATGATCGCGTACGGACAAACGTGTCCGCCAAAGAAAGCAATCCTGTATGAAGAATTCTGCCGGAAACCGCCTTGCGGATTTTGTTGAGCAACGGATGGAGTTGCTCACCAATCACTTGCTTGCAAACCCCGATATTTCAGGCCAAGGCAATATGCAGCCGTTGGTCAACATGTGGCTGGTCAATCAGGTGGCATGTTACCGCAAAAAACCGTATCGGGCGGGAGAATGGACTTCGCAAGTAATTGCTCATTTTGAAGACTCGGAGTCGGGCATCGAATCAGCGCACCCGGTTTTTCGAAAGTGTCGCGATATCTTGATTGCCTATTGCTTGGAAAACACGGAAGCGATTCCTGTCGCGGCCGTATACGAACATATGGTGGCCGCCGCAGATGCGCATGATGCACACCTGATTGAGTACTCCATAAAGCGCATACAAGAACAGGAAACAGCAGAACGTCGTCAGCGCGCCATGATAGCGGAAGCCGCCACCGCCCCGTTGGCGCTATTAAACGCACAGGGCTTCATCGAAACGGCAAACCGCGCGTTCGCCCGATGTCTGGCGACGCCTACAGAGTCGCTTGTCGGACGGGATATGCTGGCGCTCTGCGATGAGCAAACGGCCGGGCGAATGCGCACCGCCCTGCGTCATCGCTCATCGTCGAAACAACGACGGACTTTTACCGGAGCGCTGCAGGAAGGCAAAGAAAAGGTAAATGCCCGTTTTCATGTACAGCAGTTGTTTGATGCATCCGGGCTGCGTGCCGGAATGGCGGTGTATCTGGAAACAGATGTCAAGAACGAGCTCGCGACCAACGCCGGCATCCAATATTTTGAAGATTATTTTCTAAGCATGATTCCGCTGCCGTTGCAGCTGTGTACGGAGGACGGCGTGCCCGCCTATAGCTCGCCTGAGCTGTCAAACGTGGCGCCCGCCGCCTACAACAATAATGAACCACTTTGTTGCTTTCTTTATCGTCGCAGCCGGAAGGGCCAACACGCGTGTCCCTGCCGTGAAGCATTCTCCACGGGGCGGTTCCACATGGAGGAAGTCTGTTATGCTGATGCCGGGGAAACCCGTTGGTTTTTGCTGATCATTTTGCCTGTACCAGAGCAATGCGGGCGTATAGCGCGCACGATATGTTGCGTCTACGACATGACCCGGCGCAAGCAGCTGCAAAAGCAGCTGGAAACGGAGATTATTACCCAGCAGCGTTCGTCGCTTACGGCGCAGCTCGCGGTAACGGTGGCGCATCAGCTGCGCAACCCACTGAGCGTGGTGCTGGGATTCGCGGAAATGCTGGCGAAGGGATTGCCGCCCGACCAGACGCATGAGGCGGTCACGCGTGTCTTGCGCAATGCGCTGCGCTGCAAGGACATTGTGGAGGGTCTGCTTGATTTTGGAAAAGGCATGCCCCTCGAACAACGGATGCTCGATTTCGCCACGCTCATTCGCGAGTCTGTGCGCCCCATGCTGACGCCGTCGCAAAACCGGATGATCACATGGCGATTGGCCAAACAGCCCACACCCATTGAGTGTGTGCCCGAACAACTGGTCCAGGTAGTGTTGAGTCTGCTGGATAATGCGCTGCACGCCGCCGAGTCCGAGGTTGTTTGTACGCTGGAAAAAAAGGGGAGCGCTGTCCGGTTGCGTGTGATAGACGACGGCCCCGGCATCGCGCCGGAAATACGGGAGCGCATTTTTGAGCCGTTCTTTACAACCCGCCGTGAAGCGGGCGCCGTGGGATTGGGCCTCTCCCTGGGCCGGGCGGTGGCCAATGATTATGGCGGCAGCCTCAATGTGTCCACGTCCACGGGCAGCGAGCCCGGCGGGGCCTGTTTCACGTTGCAGCTGCCGTTGGCAGAACAATTGACGGATAAGGACGCCCCGAAAAAGCGCGGCAAAAAGAACGCGCAGACGCCTCCGGCGCCGGAGCGCCGGGTGTTGGTGGTGGATGATGAGGCCGACCTGTTGGAATTGATGAAGACAGCCTTGTATACGCGGGGCTATCTGGCGGACACGGTGGCCAGCGGTGCTGCGGCAATGGAAATGCTCGCGACAAACACATACGATGCCGTGGTGATAGACTTTCTGCTGACCGGCCCGTTAAGCGGCGCCGACGTATACGAACATATCTGTGCCGAGCAACCGGAATTGCGAGAGCGCGTGTTCTTTATAACTGCGGACACGCTAAACTATAAGACGCGTATGTTTCTGGAAAAAACGGGACGTCCCTTCCTTGAAAAGCCCTTCCTTATGGCTGACTTTATCAGTGAATTACAGCGTGTGACGGCGGGGTAAACGCCTCCCGCTGATTGCTTATCCCGGCGAACATGGGAAACCGGGCGCGTTAACCCGGATATTTCATCAAGTTTTGTCGTGAGCCTGTGAAGATCGCGCCAGAGCAGGTGTTTTGCGCAGGCCGCCGGCTGACAGCGTGTTAGTACACGTCGAAGTCGGCGGGCAAGCAAAGTGCCTGATATGGTGTAAGATTCGCAGGCGCAACAGAAATCTTGT
>SKQZ01000002.1 GCA_007118765.1 Candidatus Hydrogenedentota bacterium | reverse complement strand
GGCGCCCGCTGTTGGCTCCAGTAAACAGCGGCGGTAAAACTTCGCGGCAAACGTGTTGATTTCAAGCACACGCCGGCGCAGATATGCCTTGCGGTCGTCCTCCGTTCCCGACGCTTCAAGTTTCATGCCTACCCGATCGGCCAGCTTTTGCAACGCCTCATTAAAGCTGAGGCCTTCGTATTGCATGATAAAACTAATGATATCGCCGCCCTGACCGCTGCTGAAACAATGATACATTTGGCGGTCCCGGCTGACCATAAACGACGGCGTTTTCTCGTTGCTGAACGGGCTGAGTGCTTTGTATCGGTTTACGCCGGCGGGTTTTAGATCAACATAACCGCCAATGACATCCACAATGTCATTAGCGGCCACGATTTGAGCGATCGTTTCACGGGAATATTTACTCAAGAGTCGCCTCTTAATTACAAAACAGGAATTTGCCACAAACACGCGACAGCAGCAATTACGATACCAGCACGATTCGTCTTAAAAAGTGAATGTGCCGTATGTGTTGCCCTAAACGCCACATCTGGATACACCTCACGCGCTGTATCTTGTCAACTGGTAGTGTACCATATACGGACTTGTTTGTCAAGTGTGAGCGGTCTTTAATTTTGCTTTCTCATGACTTTGTGACGTGTATGGCCGGGGTCAAGGACGTAACCATCCTTTGGCCATTGCCTGTGAGCGCTGATGGGAACCTGCTTTCAGGGGGGCATTTTTGATACAATCGCCGACATGGAAATACAAGCATTTTGGAATACATACGCAGGCGGCATGTCGCCTGCTGAATTAGTCTGGCAGTTTGGACGTGGCGACATGGAAGCCGGTGTACGTGCCTACATCACAAAGTATCCGTCCTTTTACGGCATTATGCGGCGCGGTAGTTGGCGTGAGACCTTTGCCGACACCACGCAATATACCCGTCAGGATGTCTTTTCCGCACTAACCACCTATCTTGAACTGCACCGGGATGAGTGGGAGCAGGAAGTGCGTGACCGTGAAGCCGCGGAGGCGCAGGCCCGGGCCGAAGAAAAGAAACGAGCCGAAGCGGAGGCGTTGGCAGCGGCAATTGCGCGGGTGGAAGCGGAGTCGCAAGTGACTGCCGCCAACGGTTCGGAAGGGACGCCGGATGGCGCGAGTGCAGCACATGAAACGCCTCATGCTGCTCCCACGCAACATGCGGAGACGGGATTGCCGGAAGCGGCGCTGTCACAAGCACGGTGCCAGGCGGATGCGGAGGCAATAGCGGCCGCAATGGCGCGGGTGGAGGCCGAAGCGCGTGCCAAATCTGACTCCGGCGCTTCTTCAGATGAGCGCGAACATGAAAGCACGGGCGATGTCAACGCGCAGCGCACCGAAGAGCACGATGGACACACTCCTGTCAGCGGCCCGGATGTTGACACGGAACAGCGTTCATAACCCGGAGACGTCATCGGGTTACATCTCGCGCCTCAAAAGGCGCCAAGTATACCGGCGCAACAGAAGGTTGGTGAAATATGCGGGCTAGCGTACGGAGCGGGGTATGAAAGCAACCGCGCAACAGATTTTGGCGCTTGCGCCAAATTGGATCGGTGATGCCGTTATGTGTACACCTGCGTTGCGTGCGTTGCGCCATCGCTATCCTGACGCTCAATTCAGTGTTGCAGGGCGTGAAGGCGTTTGTGCGTTGTTGTCGGATACCCCGTGGATTGACCGTCTTATTGAACTGCCCGAAAAGCCGTCTTTCAGCCGGATGCTCGCAATCGCCAGGAAAATACGCCCGGCCGGACGTGACCTCGTCGTGGTCTTTCCCCATTCGTTTCGCGCCGCTTTATTCGCCCGACTAGTAGGCGGCCGTCAACGGCTTGGATATGCGCGTAATGGCCGCGCATGGCTGTTGACCCATGCGTGTGCGCCCCACCGCGAGTCGGGACGCATTACGCCGGTGTACATGGCGCGGGAATACGTGGAGCTGGTTGCCGCGTTGGGCTGTGAAGATGATGGCACGGGTCTTGAACTGGGTCTGTCTGAAAATGTATTGCAGGATGTGAAGGCGCAACTTGCCGCGGACAAGCCGGTAATCGCCATTGCGCCGGGCGCGGCGTTTGGCCCGAGTAAACGCTGGATGCCCGAGGCCTTTGCGGAAACGGTTAATCGCATCAACGCAGTATGCCCGGCAACCTTTCTGTTGCTTACCGGGCCGGGCGAGGAGGCCATCCGCGACGCCATTCTGGAGCGCGCCACCGTGGAGTTTATGCCGATGCCCCGTGCGGACGCGGGGCTGGCGGCGTTGAAAGCCGTGATATCGCTGGTGGATGTGCTGATTTGCAACGATAGCGGCCCGCGGCATATTGCCGTGGCCTTTAAGCGTCCCATTGTTTGCGTCATGGGCCCGACATCACCGAAATACTCCGAGGGTCCCTACGAAATCGGGCAGGTGCTGCGCGTGCCCCTTGATTGCAGCCCCTGTCAACAACCTGTGTGTCCTCTGGAGCATCACCGGTGCATGCGTGACATCTCGCCGGAACAAGTGGCGCAGGCAGCGCTGCGCTGTCTGACAGAAGCAGGGGCGGTGACGACTGTGACAGATACTGCCGTATAAGGAATTGATCAGATGAAAACAATATACCTGATTACCATGTGGTCCGGGGGTCGGCCTGCCAAGAAATGGAAATCCGAGGTCAAGCCTGAGCCGCTTCCGCAGGGTACCGGTGTCTCCTTCGTTAGTGTGGGCACCAAATTGCGTGTGTCCGTCATAGGCAGCATTTCCGTGGAAGAATTTGAGTCGGGCAAAGAAGAGTTTGAAAGCGGCATGGCTGCGGCGTGGGCCGAAGATGAGGCACAACCCAAACCGGCAAACGACCAGAAGGACAATATTGAGCCGATATTTTAACCCGGCGAAATTACCAATCATAAAATGCCCTTAGGTCACCGGAAGGATAGCGCGCATGTCGGAGAATGCCGAACAGCATGATACGTGTTATGGGATCGAAATAACCGCAAAAATGCGGCGCAGCGGCGCCCGGTTGGCGCGTCGCTTCACGAGACATTACGCAACACAATCCGATGCGTCTTTTCCATTGTCCGCATGTGACAATCCCATCTTGGGGCCGGTGTTCGGACTGAAGGACGTTGTATCAGATGACACGGGCACTCCCATAGACTACGCCAACGCGGTGTTTATCGGCGTCATTCGCATGGGATATGGGCACTATCGCATTGGCATGGCACTGGCCTCGGCGGCGCGTGCCCGGGGGTACACCCCGTATTGGCATGACCTGCTTTCATTTGACTCCGCGGGGGCGCGCATGATCCGTGATATGGACAAATGGTATTCACGGGGGTCGCGACTTTCGCAAATGTCAAGGGTCTTTAACAGACTGCTGTGGGACCCGTTGATGGGGAAGTGGTACAAACCGTTCAGGCGCAACTACCCCATGATAAAGGCATCAAAGATACTGGCGGACGTCCATGCAGCGATACCCCGCGACACCCCTTTTCTGGCGACCCATCCTTTCAATGCAAATGGCGCACTGCACGCCGGTCTCGAGCGGGTGGTGAATGTTGTGCCGGACAACTGTCCCCTCGGCTTTCACCTCGCGCCGGGCGCGTTGCATACGGTGCAATCCCCTTCCGCATATTTTATCTTCCGTACCTTGCGCGGGCTCGGCGACGATAATGCCGCCGGTCAGGGCGTACCGTCCTCTGACGTGCAGTTGACAGGGCATTACGTCGATCATGAACTGACCGCAAACATTCCCAACGATTGCGATGCCCGTCTTGAGCG
>SKQZ01000089.1 GCA_007118765.1 Candidatus Hydrogenedentota bacterium | reverse complement strand
GGGGCCGGAAGCGCATTTTGGTATCCTTGCCGAAAAAGGTGTGCACGAAATGCACGAGCGTACCTTTCAAATCGGCAAAGGTAATGTTTTTGTCCACCAGCAGGCCCTCCATTTGCACAAACATGGGGCTGTGGGTGGCGTCCAAATCCACCCGGTATACGCGGCCGGGCACCACCACGGCCACAGGCGGCGGCGTCTGTTCCATCACGCGCATTTGCACCGGTGATGTCTGGGTACGCAAGACCACGCCCGGCTTGACAAAGAACGTGTCGTGCGAATCTCGTGCCGGATGATCGTCCGGCGTGTTCAGCGCATCAAAATTGTAATACTCCGTCTCCACATCAGGCCCCAACGCAACTTGGAACCCCATCTGCTTAAAGATGTCCAATATCTCATCGCAAATCTGGTTGATCACATGCATGTGTCCCGCAGGCGGGGTCCTGCCGGGCAACGTGAGATCCACCGTCTCCGACTGCGCCTTTTGTTCTTGCGCCTGTGTTTCAAGCGCCACCTTACGGGCATCTATCTGCTGGGTCAACTCCTGCTTCAAGGCATTCGCCATTTGTCCGATTTCGCGCCGTTCCTCAGGCGAAGCCTTGCCAAGTCCGCGCAGGATTTCTGTGACTTTCCCTTTGCGGCCCAGATACGCCACGCGCAGCGCGTCCAACGCCTTGAGATCGGCCACGTTTTCTATGCCGTCAAGGGCTTCGCTGCGTAATGTTTCAAAACGTTCTTTCATGTATTTCCTTCCATCGCATGCCGTGCAACAACACGCGAACACGCTCCATGCGTCATCAGGCGAACAAGGCGCGGCCAATACGCACCTGTGTCGCTCCTTCTTCTATGGCTATTTCAAAGTCATCGGTCATGCCCATGCTGCGTTCCTTCAGTTCGTGCTCGTCCGCGAGCCTGTTCAGACGGCGAAAGCAGTCACGTATCACCGGCGGCGGCGCATCCAACGGCGCCATGGTCATCAGACCGGCGAGATGAAGACATTCACAGGCTCGGATTTGCACCAGCGCGTCCGCCAACGTATCCGGTGCAAAGCCGTGCTTTGAGGCTTCCCCGGTAACATTGACTTCAACCAGAATCTCAAGACTGCGGTCTTGTTCTTCACAACGCTTTTGCAACGCCCGTGCAATCTTCACCCGGTCCACCGCCGACGCCACGGCAAAAGATGCGACAACATCCCGCGCCTTGCGCGATTGGATGGGCGCAATAAAATGCCAACGAATATCATCGGGCAACGCGCCTATTTTGGGCTGTGCCGCATCAATTCGGTTTTCTCCTATGTCACGCACGCCCAGCGTCCGCAATACACCTATCTCTTCCACGCCAACCGTCTTCGTCACCGCAACAAGCGTTATGGCATCAGCGTCGCGTCCTGCGCGGTGTGCCGCATCTTTCATCTTGCCGCGAATCACGTCCAGATTATGTGCAATTCGTTCCTTCACGGATATGAAAAACTCCCGGTTGTGCACCCCCGCGCTTGCCTATTAGGATACATGCGCCGTGCTGTTTATTGCAAGGCGCATGGGCGCTTGACGTCATGAAAAAGGGCGTGCTGCAAACCAGTCAACGCGCCAATCCACGCAACTCCCAACAGTTCCACCGGTCGGCAACCCGCCTGCTTCACTGTCGCGCTTGAATGTACGCCTGGATATTTTCTTCTTCCCGCGCCTCCATTGTGCGACGCTTCTGCATGAAATGTTCATGCTTTGCCTTTTCGTCATCGTTCCATGCATTGGCTTCGGCATAGTCGCCGCAGAACGGCACGGCCAGATCAATCCAACACGCCAGCGTTCGCATTTCTTCTTCCGACAATGTCACCTCGTTGTGGCCGGATGCAAGCAGCGTTATGAGCGGGCTGCGTGTTGCGCCGGTGTAATAAGGGGGATACATCGGCGGCGCAGACTGCGGACTCATCCACCGGGCGGGGCCTTCATCCGGTCCGCCTTCGGTGAGACGCAGATAGGCTTCGCTCCAATACCGTTTCGCGCCTTCATCTTTGTGCGACGTAGCAAGCAGACTGAATGCTGTTGCGTCCGATGCACTGTCGTTGGCAGGCTCATCCCCATAATGACAGGATACACAATGGCGGTCCAAGATAGGCTGAATGCGCTCGGGAAAACTAAAGCCCCGGGGCGCGCCATAGGTCTCATCCAAAGCCGACGCACCGGCCGTCATGGCCTGTGTCGGCGTGGCATGGGCAGGAGGGCTGGTGTTCTTGTTGTCATGACAGCCCACGCAGGAAAGCGTTTCGCCCGGTTGCAGGGTGGCCCAACTGCGCATGCTCTGTACCGCGTGGCCGTCCGCGTCGAGTGCTTGGAAGTACACCGGCGTGCGGGCGGGAACCGTGAAAAAGGCCGAGCCGTCCTCGTATACATTGGCACGTCCCAGCGGAACCTTTACGTCCCAGCTGCCGTTGCTGATTGAAATGGGGGTGGACACCAGCGCATTGCCTGCAACGCCTTCATTGCGATTGCTGCCGATGCCCGCAGCGCGGTATTCGAGCGCCACCACGCGCAACGACTTAATGGCGCCCCGGGGCACATCCTCCAGTCCTTCGCCCGCATAAATGTCCTGAATGTAAAACATGCCCGTGTCTTTTCGATAATCCACCATGCTTGGTCGTTCAACCGGGGGCGTACGAGGCGTCAGGGGCACCATCCGTCCCACCGGCAGTTCCTGTTCGGCATCCAGATATAGCAATTCCTGATTGCCGTCCATGTCCATAAAGTACAAGCCAAACACCGGACGCCATATCTTGTTTGCGCCGCCCCGTCCTTCCCAGCCGCGGGGCGCATAACTTACCAGAAAGTGTGTGGCATCCACGGGATAGGGATATTTGAATAAATCACCTTCCTGACCATATCGGTCAATACGCTCAGCCGGGGTGCTTCGCACAGGCGCGACCAGCTGCGCGCCCTCGTTTTCCTGCCGCCCCAAGGCGGGATTCAGTACGCCCACCTTGCCCGCCTGCCAGGAATGATGTCCCGTGAAAATGGCCAGCATCTTTTCAGTGCCGGGAATGTCCCGCGCGTGGAGAATAGTTGTTGGAAACCACGAATTATTCCCGTAATACTCGCGCTGTGCCGTGCCGTCGGGAAACATTTCAAACAACCCCTGCGGATACAGCTGTCCCCGGTCGTTATAGTCCCAGCGGGTATATACAATGCGCCCGTCCTGGGTGACAGTGGGATAGTTGGTGTGTACCTGGTCAAAGGTCAGGCGCCGCATGTACTGTCCGTCCGCCGCACAGACGTATAGGTTCGATACTTCAGTCCACCAACAGTCCACGATCTGTACGCACCGTGTGGAATTGAACAGGATATCGCCATTGGGCAAATAAACCGGCTCATAATCGGCATGACCCAAGTCACCGCTAATCGCGCGAATGTCGTTACTGGCGACGTCCATTTCGTACAGACTGTAATCGTCTTCACGATCCGATTTCTTCCATGCAAACAGAATCTTTTGGCCGTCCCATGACACATCCACATCGCGGATAACGCCGTCGGCGTCTTCGAGCAACGTTTCCACAGTGAAATGTTCTCCCTCAAAACGCAACAGGCGCAACGCCGATCCCGGATAAAAATGCCGTTCGTTTTGGGCGTCGCTCAAACCCTCCGTATAAGCGTAGTGTGACGCTCCCATGTTGAAGTGCTGTGCGAACACGATGCCGTCCCATTGTTGCGCCAACAAAGGGACCAGCCGCTGCTCGCGACGCCATGCCCCCATATCCAAATACAAGTTCACCAGTTCAGGCAATGGCAATCCATCCGCCGTCACCTGCCGTTGGGACAGTTCATCCGGCAGGGGAATCTCCTGCGCCGCCAACGACGCCTTCACCCGGGACAGCATGTCATGCCAGTATGCAGCGTCCATGTTTATTATCAATGCAGCCAGTTTGGGGCCTATCAATGCGGACTGCACACGAAAGCCTTCCCGACCGCCCGCCGGAGATGCAGTCCAAAGGGGTTCCTCAAAACCGTCCTGAAGAAGCCAGTCCATATACACCGGATAGGCATATTCCAACCGCTGCCATACCGCCACCACAGCCTCTGCCCGCTCATTGCGCGGCATATCCCGCAATTCTCTTTGCGCTGCCCTCAGGTCGTCAAGCCATTGTTGTCCATCATTTGCCTGGGCAGTTGCCGCCATGCCAATCAACAGCAACGCACCCATGATCAGCCGCGTGTTTCTGAGAAGTGCGAAATACATTTTCTTTTCCTTTATGAACCGCTTCGGCCAGCCGCGCCATTTCGCCCGGCCATGATGGGGCGCCGGGGTCAGTATACAAATTCAACACCGTCGTTTTCTTTCTTCCTTTAGCATCATACCCTATAACGAGCGTATTTCGGTGTTGCGGAAATGAAACGGCCCGTGTTTCCAGCCCGGATGGCCGCATAAAAACACGTTATTTGCCGGTAAAGTTTCCGTGGTAGTGACGGGACACCTCGTGAAATAAGTTGTCGCTCACATGAACCGTTCCTGTGCCGTCATGAACACAACCGGTTTCAAATCCGCGCAGCATACACCCCTGAATCAGTATCTGCTCCGTCTTGCTCCCGGTATCATCACCGTGATCATGCAGCCAGATACCACGTCCCTGTGTGCCGACCGCCTGCACAGATGAAATATGCACCTGCTGTGACGCCGCCACGCGCAGCCCAAAGTCTGTCCCGCGATGATGTTCGCTGTTCAACTGCACATCCAACACCAAAAGGCCGTCCCGGCCATAGAGTTCCATGCCCGCATAGGTCTCCGTGTCGTTGGCGGCGTGGTCAGGCGTGTGAATCAGGCCGCGTATCATTAGATTACGCTGCTGCGTTTTGCCGGGATTAAACCACAGGGCACGTCCCGGGTTGGCGCATTGAACGTTCGTAATCTGCATGTTGTGATACGCCGTGTTGGCATCCTGATAGAACCCGGTTGTGGCGCCGCCCAGCAACAGGTTGTTGAAGATGAATCCCTGCGCTTCGTCTCCGTGAAAATGAATGCTGGTATTGTGATGCGGTCGGTGGCCCGTGTGACCCGCCGTCGCCGTGATGATGGCATTCTGCAAAATCAAATTCTCGGTGTCTGTACCGTCCAATAAAGGGGAGACGGCTTCTTGCCCGTCCCAAATCGTTTGCGCGCCACTCAACGAATCAACTTGAAAGGTGCTGGTGCCGCTACGCCCCGTGAGAAACAGGTGTTCACACAGGATGTCGCGTCCGGCCGTATCCACAAAATGATGGTATACGTCCACACCGTATATATGGCCAATATACACTCGCGTCGCATGGGTAACAACAATCCCGTTGGTATGGGGGCTGTCAATGGTCAAGTACGAAATGCTCCAATCATGGGCCCCTTCATATCCCGGCGCTTGTTGCCCTTTGTTGCTGATGAGCGCGGCGCCCCGATGATTATCAGGCCGTAAACCGCACAACACCGTGGCAGCGCCTGCGCCCTTGAGATGCACATGGCTCGCAATAAGCGGTGTTCGTTCCAGTAGATACCTGCCCGGCGGAACGTGGACAATGCCGCCGCCGGCCGATTCCGCCGCATCAATGGCTCGTTGAAAAGCAGCGCCGCAATGCGTAACGCCGTCGCCCTTGGCGCCAAAATTGGTAACGTCTGCCGCCACGGCAGCATCATGCGCACCCTCCGGCGTGGCCACTGCGGAGAATCCCGTGCCCATTGCCGCGGCGCCCGTGCCCGCGGCAAATAAGAATGTGCGTCGCGATTTGTCTTGCATGGGGTATACTCCCGTCTTGTCATAAACTTCAGTTGAAAAGGGCATCACTTTATTATACCGGGCAGGCATGGTATTATAGCGGCATCATAGTATTTCCGGGCTGACGTTGTAAAGGAGTGACAGGGATGAGCAGCATTTCAGGTTACAGGTCTGCTGTATACACCGCCATGACCTGGCGCTCCCATGCCAAGATTAATCTTTATCTTGACGTGCTCAAGAAACGACGGGACGGCTATCACAATATTGAAACGATTTTTCAAACAATAAGCCTGGCCGACGACCTCACGTTCATGGATGATGACCATATCAGCCTGACTTGCACCGGACACCAACTGGACACGGGCGCTTCGAACCTGATAACACGCGCCGCCTTGTTGTTTCAACAGTACACCGGCTATTCGCGGGGCGCACGTATTCAGTTGGAAAAGCGCATTCCGGTGTCGGCCGGGTTGGCGGGGGGGAGCGGCAACGCCGCCGCCACACTTATTGCACTGAACAAACTGTGGGATACCCGGCTGACAACGCCGCAACTTGCCGCGCTTGCCCGGAATCTGGGTGCTGACGTACCCTATTGCCTGTATGGCGGCACACAGGCCGCCTGGCTGCGCGGCGATTGCATGACCGCGTTGCCGGACATAAAAGGGTATTGGTTCGTGCTTGTTCACCCGCCCATCGCGGTAAGCGCCGGACAGGTGTACCAGCATCCCGGTTTGCAGCATAACAAGGAGCGTCCGTTTGCCGGGCGTACGGCCTCCTTCCGGCGTCGCATTCGGGCGTTGGCTCGGGATAACATGGCCGACGTGGTATTTAATCGGATGGAGATGCCCGTGTTTACGGCAAACAAGATGCTTGCCGCCCATAAAGTGGCGCTTCTCAATCTCGGCTGCGAAGCGGCGGCCATGAGCGGCAGCGGCCCAACGCTCTTTGGCGTATGCCGCTCACAGCAGCAGGCATTGCGTATTGCGGAAGGCTTGAAAGGAGAGGGCGTGTCATGCCCGCATTCCGTGGCCGCAGCCACGCCAACCGGCGTGGAGCGCATTGCATGAGCGTCACTGGTTGACTTTTGAAGGGGTCATATACAAGGATATAATCGCGACGTGATGAGGCCATGCAGGCCGTCACGGTTTCATCGGGGCATCACGGGATACTACAGGATATCAGGGCTTGGACGAAGTATTGCACATAACGGAAACACCGGAAAGCAGTTTTCAAACAGGTATTCTCGGATTTAACGAGACCCTGTCCGAACTTGCCGTCGCCCTCGATGCCTTTCCCCGGCTGCGGGATGCCGTGTTTGACGAGTGCGATGAATGGCTGCGATTGCTGCGCCATAAACTGGCGCCGCAGCTCACGGGAGACGGCTGTCTGGTGGTGGCGGTGGCCGGCGGCACAAACACGGGGAAGTCCACGGTCTTTAACGTGTTGTTGGGTGCACGAAAAAGCGCGGCATGCAGCACGGCGGCAGCGACCTGTGCGCCGGTGCTGGCTACAAGCGATACCCGCTATGAGGCGGCCGCGAACGGGGTTATGATGCCGGAGTTCGCCGCACTCACCCTTGATGCCCCGGAAGACGCCACGCGCTATGACATGCCGGAGGAAACGCTGTGGGTAACGCGTGCGCCGTGTTTGCCTGATTCCCTGGCGCTGCTGGACACGCCCGACGTGGACTCCATCGAACGACGCAACTGGAAAGTTGCCGACCATATTCGTGCCGCGGGAGATGTCATCATTGCCGTATTGACCCCTGAAAAGTACAAGGATGCGCGTGTGGTGGACTTTTTCCGTCAAGCCCACGCATCCGGACGCCACGTGATTCCCGTGATGAACAAGGCCAATCCGGCCAACGATTTTGCCGCCCCCAGAGCCCAGCTGGCCGAATTTGTTCAGGATGCCGAATTAGAGAACGGCCTGTCCTTTGTCATGCCTTTTGATTACGCCGTGGAGCATGATGTACACCGTGAAATACACGCGCTGGATGATGACATTTCGTTGGATGCCTATTTGCGGGGGCTTGACGTTACCGCCCTCAAACGCAGCGTATATCACGATACGCTTGAATATGTATTGTTCGAGTCCGCACAGTTTTTGGAGCGGTTGAACGCCCTGCGCGACCGCTTGGGCGCCGTGGCGCCTTCCTATGAAAAACGCGCCCATACTCTCGCTTCCGTGTATACTCCGCAGCCCGGCGAGGCCATGAGCAAATTATTGCATGAACAGATTCGCGTGCAACGTTCCAAAGTGGTGCGCGGCATCGCCCGGGTTAATGATGCCGCGGCGCGGGGATTAAAGCCAATGGCGCGGTTCATGAAACACCGTGTCTTGGGCATGCCCGCGCCCCGGGAGATTTCCGCCGAAGAGCGGCTTGAGATGCTGCGCGAACATCAACGGGATCACATCGTGCGCATCGCAAACGATTTCGCCACGGTGCTCTATGAAAGTGTCCGCGATATGGAACCGGTGACGGGCGGTCTGATGCACGATGCCCTCGACGATCTTGATGTTGATCACGCGGTAAACGACATTGCCGAGGAAATGCTGGGAGAAGGGTCGGACTTATCCGATGCGTTCAAGGAGCATGTGATGCGCACCATCAGCCAATGGTGGCATGACAACCCGGCGCAACGTCGGCTCTTGCTGGAACTGGATGCGTTGATGGTGTTCGCGCCCACGGCCATTGCGGTGCCTGTTGCCGTGTTCAGCGCGGGCATAGGCGCTCCCGAAATGATGGCGATTGCAGGGCCCATGGCGGGCGAATTTGTGGCGCGTGTAATGGAGAATAAGTTTGCCGACCAGTGGGTTGGCTTGTTACAGCCGTGGCAGCAGGAGCAGCGCGACAAGCTGGCGGGCGGACTGCAAACCTATATGACCATGCCCGCCCTGCGGGTGCTTGCCGAAGCCGCCACGGTACTTGACAGCGGCTATGTCGAACAGTTACGGAGTTATTGGGAACAGTGTCAAACGGGCTTTCAGGAATCATAAACACGCTGGAATCTCTTGCGGCGTATACCGGGCCGTGGCGTGCCCTCCGCGAAGAAACCGACCTGCTGCGGACACGTCTGGAAGAGCTGCGTGAACGCGAGAAACGCCTTGATGATGTGTTGCTCGTCGCCCTGGTCGGCGGTTCGGGCGTGGGCAAGTCAACATTGCTAAACGCACTTGCCGGCGACCAAATCGCGGCTACATCTGAAATGCGCCCGTGCACGTCCACACCCACGATATACCATCCACCCGGCATGAACCTGTCGCTCTTGCATCAGGAAGACGTCACCCACATACCGCGCTCGGCTTTGGAACATATCGCGCTCATTGATACGCCCGACTCGGACACCATTGTCAAGGAACATCGCGCCGTAGTGGAACGTGTACTTCAGGAATGCGACCTTATCCTGCTGTGTGCCGACAGCGAGAAGTACCTTGACGAGGCGACCTGGTCGTTGCTGCGGCCTGTGCGCGGCGTACGCGCCATGGTCTGTGTGGAAACGCGCGTCATGCGCGAAGATGACGCCATCAAGGAGCATTGGCTGAATCGGCTCGCCGAGAACGGGTTCGAGGTCGATCAGTATTTTCGGGTGAACGCGCTACGCGCACTCGACAGAAAGCTGGTGGGCGGCGCCCCGCCAAGCGATAACAGCGAATTCGATTTTCAAAAACTGGAGCAATTCCTGCACAAGGAGCTGGACAAGGAACGTGTGGCGCGTATTAAGACCTCCAACGCCGCAGGATTGCTTGCCCGTACCGTAGACCGCCTCCATCAACGGATGGAAAAGGAAGAACCGCAGATTGCGGCACTGAAAAAAGCGGTCGAAAAAACGGACATGGCATTGGCCGAAGCCACGTTGCACCATTTTACCGCCGGGATGCTCGCCGAATCGCATCTATGGGTACAAGCCTTGGGACGCGAGGTGGGATTGCGCGCTAAGGGGGGAATAGGCACGCTCTACAAAGTACTGGAGTTCCTGCGCTCCCTTCCTTACCGGCTCCCGGTGTGGATGAGCATGGACATGGGCCAACAAAAACAAACGGCGGCAATCAGCACAGTGTTCGCAGCAACAGACGACGGCAGCGGCAACGCTGACACATTGCCCGAAACGCTGTTGGCCCGCTACGAGGGACTACACAGCGAACTGCACATGCGCTTTACCCGAGCGGGCCTTGGTATAGATGCAGACGGGTCGGTGGACGCATACCGGGATGAATTGCAGCGCCGCGTCCGTACTGTGTTCAGCGGCGGGATACATGAACGGCTGGCCGCACGTGCCCGACTGTTGACCGCATGGCCGGTGTCATTGGTATTGGACGGATTGCCGGTGGCCCTGCTTGGGTACACGGGTTATATCATCGGACGCGCCTATTGGCATGGCGATCTGTTGTCCACCGCCGCGTTGTTTCACGCAGTTGTGGTGTTTATGATGCTCATTGTGCTTGAGGTGGCGTTCATGGCCGTGGGTGTGCGTGTGCTGGCATTGGGCGTGCGCCGCAAAGGACTGCAAGCGCTCAAACATACCCTGGCCGCGCCGGGACTAGCTTTCCAAAAGGAAAGGGCGGCTCTCGCGGAAATAGACCGGGTCATGAACACCGTGCGTGAATTGCGTGCGGCGGTGTCCCCCTAACGTGGGCACGCCACACACTCCAGCTGTTGGATAACCAAATTCGTTTGACATGCCTGCAGTGCTTCCTCTACCATGCCCCGCAACGTTATGTTGGCTGAGTATATGCTGTGTTGATGCCAACAAACCTGTTATTGGAAGGGAAGATGTTTCGGTTTTTGTCTTTGCGCGGCGCTGTTATTCTCTTTGTCTGTTGTCTTGTGTGCAAGGCGGTCGTGGGTGCGCCGCAACCAACTCATTGCCACACACTTTTCTTCGATGACTTCTCGTCACATATCTACGACCCCTATTCATGGACGCCCTCCGGCGATGGAGCGCTCCCTTGGATTAAAGAACATTCCGGGTTTCCCCGTGCGCTCCTATGGCCCCCTCATCACAGTACCCTTACCCGCATTGAACTAACGCTTACCCTCGATTTAAGCGCCCATGAATCCATTATGCTGTCCTTTTTGGCCATGCGCCGGGGCGACAAGGACTCCCCCGACGCGCCTTTTGAAGACGGGTATGACGGCTATGGCATTGCGGTAAGCGTGGACGAACATTGGTGGTATCCCATCTATAATTTTGACCATGTAGCGTCGGAGTTTATGCAGGTGGATATTGACCTTGACGCCGCCATTGCGGAATGGGAGGAAATAGCGTATACAGAAACCTTTCACATACGCTTTTTTAATTTTGCCTACGATGACTGGTCTGTAGACAGCGGGATTCTGTTGGATAACATCCATGTGACAGGCTTTCCGGCGTACGCGTACAACTTCGGGCACGCACCGGATCCGCCCTATTCAACCTTGTTGGCCCATGATGGTGCACGACATCATGTCGGCGTCAGTAATGTACAACTCGGCGCTACTTCAGGCGTGGATTACGACGGCGCCTATTGCCCCACAATGGCCCCGACCTATCGCGACGGTATTGTGCTGCCGGATACATTAGTCGCAGGCGAAGACGCCGCCGTCACGGTAACCGTTCCGGAGGCCTGTTTTCTGGATGGATGGTTCGATTTCTACGGTAACGGAACATGGTCTCCGGAGGAACATGTTTTCGATTCCATCGCGCTACCGGCGGGCGAAACAACATTGTCCGTGGCGGTGCCTGCCGATGCCGCGCTCTCCAACCGCAGTTTTGCCCGGTTTCGTGTCAGCAGCGCAGGCAGCCTTGAACCAACAGGTGCAGCAGCCGACGGCGAAGTGGAAGATTATCCACTGAACACTGAATGTGCGCCGCCATCAGTGGAACCCTTGCCGGAATACACCGCCGGGGGAGAAGTGTCCATCACATGGACGCCCCCCTTTGCAGGCGCCGAATTTGAAGCACAACACGCACTCACAGAAGAGTTTACGCCGACACACCCCTCCAGCGGATGGATTGCGACGCCTCAGCATATTTTTGAGGGGTTGGAAGATGAAACAACCCATTATTTTCGGGTGCGTGCCGGCGCGTTGATGCCGCCGCCCCAACGGGTTTGGCAACAATCCCGGGCGAAAGCCTTTATGACTGGCGACAGCCACGATGTCATGATCTGCGACAGCAAGGGCGTCCGCTTAAATCGCGCCGCCCCGTGGCGTGAGTTTCTGCTTAACCCGGACTTTGAAGATATGTTTTCTGCCATGCCGTTTAGCGATTCCGGGAAGATAAACCTGTTCCTCATGGAAGAGGACATTGTGTTAACTGAATTTGCGATGTATCTACGGTTTGAGGAACCAACAGAGGCAACGTTTATCGTGTATGAAGGCGGCGCTGAAGAAAACGACCCGGTCACCCTTATTAAGAGTGTCACACGGGACATACAACCGGGCGAAGGGTTTTATTCTTCAGGCGACATTGTGCTGCCCATGAGCGCAGGCACCCACTATTATGTTGGGGTCGCCTGCCCGGATGACTATACGGTTTTTACTGAACCCTTGTTTACTGAACCTTTTCCCGAAGATATGTCTTGTGCTTCATTTGTGTCCCGAGGCAGTTTCGAAGGCTATCCGCCGCCGCTTACGGATGTATCCAATTTGGGCAGTAACGCGCTGTATTTCACGCGCTTCACGTATCGGCCGGATGACAATCATGAGGACTCGGGCACACTGGTGTCGCCACCCATCTCGCTTGAGCCGGATGAAGCATGGCATACGCTCGACTATAGCGTGGAAATACCGGATGATACGACGGTAACCGTTGATATCCTGCCGCTGCATGACGACACGCCGCTGGCTGGATATGGCGATGTGCCGTCGGGCATGGATATCAGCGACCTGCCCGAAAATGCCATACGGCTGCGTGCGACCTTGGCCACGGCCGATCCGTCCCGTTCGCCAACGTTGCGGCACTGGTCTGTTGCGCGCCGCACAGGTGAGGCATACAGGCTTCGTGGGCCGTGGTCACCGACGGTTCAGACAACCCAGTTAAACAGTGCGCCGGTTGTGGAGGCAATCCATCTGCTTGATGATTCTCCAACGCAGGCCGACACGGTGCAATACGAAGTGGTTTTCAGCCAGCCCGTGACCCTTGCGCCGGGCGCGATGAACGAGGCAGTTGTTTTGGTTCCGCCCGTCCCTGAAAGTGACGCGGCGCTACTCTCCATCACGGGCGACACAACCACCTACGTCGTCACGGCTTCCACCGGCGACCACAGCGGCCCCTTGGGGCTCCACATTCTCGCAACGGATCATATTGTCAATGCCCTTGACGCATCCCTTGCTGCCGATTACACGATTGGCCCTGCGTACCAGTTGGATTTTGATGCGCCCTATGTGGAAACCATTACCTTGCTGGATACTGCCGTGCCCGACACCTTCCCAGCGGGCTTTCGTGTTGTCTTTTCGGAGCCGGTTCATAACGTCAGTACGGCAGACTTTCTGTTGTCAGGTTCCGCTGATGCGTCTATTGACAGCATAAGCGGTGCGGACGGCATATATGAGGTGTTTATCGTTCCGGGCGAGAACGAGGGCGATGTGCGGCTGGATGTTGTTGAAGGGGGGACCTTGCATGATGCCGTGGGCTGGCCGCTTGCCGCAACGTTTGACGAGGGCCCTGCCT
>SKQZ01000007.1 GCA_007118765.1 Candidatus Hydrogenedentota bacterium | reverse complement strand
ATTTGATCCTGAACGGGTTCTGGGCCATGTACGCGCCTTACCCCTGCCTGAGGCTGTGGTGGACATGCGAGCGGTGCGGGAGCGTGAAACAAACACCGTGTTTACCATGCCCCGCTACGAAACCCTGGAGGCGTGGGAAGAAACAGCAGCACTGCTGCGTAAGCGTATCCTTTTGGGTTCGGGATTGTATCCGCTGCCAGAAAAAACGCCCTTGAACGCGCGCGTGTTTGATGAAACAGTTTATGAGGACTTTGCAGTTTCAAAAGTGTACTTTGAGGCATGGCCGGGGTTCCTTGTGACAGGTAACCTGTTTCGGCCGCTGGGAGAAGGCCCCTACCCGGGTGTTTTGAATCCCCACGGCCACTGGGGCGACGGGCGACTGGAAGAATCCGAACGCTGTTCTGTGGTCGCCCGGTGTATCACGCTGGCACGCATGGGGGCAGTGGCGTTTGCGATTGATATGATAGGCTATGTGGACAGCCGTCAGACGAGTCACGGCTGGGGCGGTCGCCGTGAAAACCTCTGGGGGGTGCATACCTTCGGCATGCAGTTATGGGCGACTATTCGTGCTTTGGATTTCCTGGAGACGTTGCCGTATGTGGACAAAGAGCGCCTGGGATGTACGGGCGCTTCGGGCGGCGGCACACAAACATTTATACTCACCGCCATAGACGAGCGCGTTCGAGTGTCTTCGCCGGTGAACATGATTTCGAGCACCATGCAGGGCGGGTGCTCCTGTGAGAACGCCCCCATATTGCGCTTGGACAACTCGAATATGGAGATTGGCGCCCTTGCAGCGCCGCGACCGTTGCTGCTTGTGTCCACCACGGGCGATTGGACGCGTGAAACGCCCCGTGTGGAGTATCCGGCCATACGCAGTATTTATCAGTTGTACGGCGCCGAGGACGTCATTGAAAACGCGCACTTCGATTACGGACACAACTATAACCTGTCGAGTCGGGAAGCCATGTACCGCTTTTTTGGACAGCATCTCATTGACGGCGACTGGGAAGATTTTTCTGAGCCGCCTTACGAGCCGCTGCCGGAGGATGTGTTGCGCGTGTTCCCCGGCGAAGATCCGCCGGAGGGGTATTTGCATGGGGATGCGCTCATTGAGCACTTTATTGAACAGGCCCGTGAACGTCGGGCGGACCGAGTGCCCGACAGCGTGGAAGCCGCGGCGGCATGGCGTGAAACGACGCCAAATGTCTTTGCGGCGTTGCTGGGCGCGGAAACGCCGCACCCCAATGAAGTGTGCGCCACACGGCATGGCATAGACCAGTTTGGGGAGTACGTTGTCGAGCGATGGGTGTTTGGTCGGGCTGTGCAGGGCGACCGGATACCGGCGTTGCTATATCGCAACAACGAGGCCGATCCGCAAGACGCCGCTATTCTCGTGCATGGCCGCGGCAAGGCATTCTTTGCTGATATGGCCGCACAGAAGCCCGATGCACTGGTGATGTCGTTATTAGAGCAGGGCAAGGCGGTGTTATTGATAGATGTGTTCTTAACCGGCGAGCACCATCCGCCGGACAGCGAGCGAACCTACCAAAATATCATGGGGTATCATGATACATTTCATCCCACTGATGTTGGGCATCGTGTGCAGGATATTCTCACCGCACTGGGCTTTTTGCGATTACGTTACGATATTACCCCGCTGGTGGAGATAATCGGTGCGGAAGAGGCAGGCTTGTGGTGCCTGTTGGCAGGCGCCGTGGAACCGGCGTTTCGGCGCATTGTGGCGGATATGAATCAGTTTGACATGACGGACGACGCGGCATGGGTACACACCGCCTATATCCCCGCAATCCGCGCCATTGGCGATATTCCCGCTGCTGTTGCCGCAGGCGATCCCCGGCGCTTTGTGTTGTATAACGCTCTTCCATCAGAGGAACTGGATGCCCTGGGGATATATGTCACGACCAGCACGGAAATGCCGCCCCTGTAACGTATCATGATGTCGCTTCTGCTTCCATCTGCTCCAGAGCGTTTTCAAGCAGACGGATGCGCCGTTCCGGACCCGGATGCGTGGTAAACATGTATGCCCAGTCGGGTATCTTTCGGTCCTCATGGAGACGTTCCAGCAGACGTGTGGCGCCGTCCGTATGCCCGTAGACGTCATATACCAGCCGAAGACCAAACAGATCCGCCTGCTCCTCCTGTCTGCGTGAGTAGGCCGTTATGATGGCTTCGTATGTCATGCCGCTGACGCAATCGCCGCCGCCCTGCGGGAAGAACAGGCTGTAACAACCGGCCAATAACAAGGCGCGGCCTGCGCCACGCAGGTGGTCGCGATGGGCAAAGTGGCCGAGCTCATGCCCCAAAAGAAAGGCGACGGCGATTTCGTCATCGCCCAACGTTTCCACAAGCCCCTGTGTTATGCCAATGGCGCCGCCCATGACGGCAAAAGCGTTGGGCCTGTCATCCTCCACCAAGAAAAGACGGTAGGGATAAGGCAATACACTGGGATGCGTTCGCAGCTTTTCCAAGGTGTCCCGGTACAGTTCAAGTTCCGGTGCCCCGTCGTCTTCGCCGCCCAGAAAGCTGAAGAGCACCGCCTCCCGTTCAACGGAAATAAAGCGGACTCCCACTTCAACCGTGGCCCAGACAAACAGGTTGATAAACACCAAGCCCAACACAACGAAAAGGACGATACGCAGGTATTCCCGGCCCGTTAATTTGCGACCCGAACTGGCGTTTGCCGTTTCACCCAATCTCCGCTGTACAAACTTCATCCGTGTCTTCCCGTTGATACCAAACAGCCGTGCTGTAGGCCAGCACCTCAATACCGCCAAGGTACTGCCCTCTGGTGGTTGTGCTTGCAAGTATGCTGCGCTCCATCCGCAGGTTGACAAAAGCGTCGGCATCGGGACAGGATGCTTTCATGCGCAGTATCGCTTCACGGCGGCCCCGGTCAAGCACACTTTCGAACGAGCGCACCCGCCCGCCAACCAAATTATACAAGCCGCCCATAAATCGTTTGAAATAGTCAATGGATACGACGACAGACCCCTGTGCCAGTTCAGCATGCGCCACAGTTTGTGACGTGTCCCACGTGCGTGCGTTAATAATCGGAATGTGCTCGGTGGCGGTTTCACGGGCTTGGATGGTCTTGAAATGGCGTGTTTCAATGGCTTTCCCGGCAATAAGAGCAAGCGCAATGAGCATGATCGGCAGCAGAAACTGCGCCATGAAAATGAAGACTTCCATTAGTCGTCATCCTCTACCAGAACCGCCGTGCCGTACACATACAACTCTGAAGCGCCTTGCGCCACCGATGACGTACTGAACCGTACATTTACCACCGCATTTGCGCCAAGCGCCTGGGCTTGTTCCAACATCCGGGACATGGCCTGTTCCCGTGCATCGTTGAGCAGACTTGTATAGCCCTTGAGTTCTCCGCCGACCAGGTTCTTAAGATTGGCCATAATATCACGGCCCACATGTTTGGCGCGTACGGTACTTCCCGCAACCAATCCGTAATGCTCTACAATACGCTTGCCCGGCACCGCTTCCACGTTTGTCATAATCATGGCATGAACCCTCTCTGGTTGTTATCCTGCTACTATACAATATCTGCGGCGGAAACTGCTATTCCCCGTGTCCTGTCACATGGGCGCACGCAACGGACTATGTCCCGTTGTCGGTTGGATAGTTTTCGGGGTAGGCTTCATTATTCTGCCGAAACCGTCTATAGCAAAAGCGTTCCGGGATGCGTAGGAAGTTCAGCGTAACCCAGAAGAGCATGCAAGAGGCGGGGAAGGGATAAAACAAAACAAAGAATGT
>SKQZ01000152.1 GCA_007118765.1 Candidatus Hydrogenedentota bacterium | reverse complement strand
GTAACGACCGCCATTTCCAGTCCACGACACGTTATGACAGAAGCAGGGATGCTGCAGTTGGACATGACATAATTACGGATGCCCTTATTGAGCCCGGCGATACGAAGAAACTGGAGTTGGCACGTAGACATCGGGTTTATGGCGCGTTTTTGGTTATGATTGTCAACTATATAACGCAAGACGGAAAAAATGAAGTATGCATTATTGGGATATCAGGCCATTATCTTGAAGGCAGATTCACCCATGACGAACCCAATTGGGAAATCACCATTACAGACGATATGCTTGTGCCATTGTCTACACTTGATTTTTCCATTAAGACACTTCAGTAAGGAAAACACGGGGAAAACAGGGAGGAAGTGCGAGGGAAACACAGGGACGTACTATGGATATTCGTGTGGACTAGGGGTCTGCGTCACGCAAATGGGTTTTTGGTATTCATGCGGCTGGCTACCCCCAAATATGTTCCAGCACAGGAAGAATACAGACCTATCTGCGCTTGAAGACTCGCTTCGCTGAGGCCACGCCTGTTGCGTCTTTGTTCGCGTACACCCTTGCAAATGCGGAATTAAGTTTGGGGAAATACAGAGACAGACTGCGAGTTAGAATTCCGGTGACGGACTACGGATGTCCGTGCGAATTAGACAGCGATTGACATTATGATGCTTCATTATAGGGTATTGTGATGATGGAAACGGTTGCCCGGACATATTGCGTAGGCACTCAGCGCGACCAGCGCGGCGGCATATCTGGGAGCGCCGACGTCCTCGTCGGCTCTTCACACCTTCCTGCCGACGGGGACGTCGGCGCTCCCAGGCTCAGACAAGCATGTTGGTGATGGGGTGGGGGTGTGGTATGATGTGTATGTGCAGTTGGATGGCGCGGATGTGATGCTGCCCGGAGGTACGGACATAGATCACCGAAACGCTCATAAGAACTGGCCCAAAATACGGGGGGATGCCACAGACATATTGCCGGAAGGTACTTGATCGTTGTACTTGCCTTATTTCCTGCTGGCTTCTTCTTTGTATATATATTCGTTGCCTTGTTCTTGTCGAATATTTTGTTGCGGTAACATCGGCCTTGTATAGTAAATGGCGAAGGGAACTATTGATGCGTGTACTGAACAGTATGGCCATGATGTTTTCTGTTGCTTGCCTTGCCGCCGGTTGCCTTGCCTTTTCGGGATGTGCCACGCAACCAGAAGAGATGTTGGCGCCTCACATCACACAAGCGGACACCCCGCGCATTGATCCGCCGGATTCCGACGAACCCGTGATGTCTCTCGACCAAGTCACGGAAGCATATCGTTCCCGCTTGGAGGCGCTACGAGCGGAAAATGCGGCTGACCCGATGGAGTTGGACGCCTTTGGCGGATGGGTGAATGCACCGGACAGGCTCAAGACGGTCGCGCCGAACGGGTTCTTCCAAGTGGCAAAACTGGACGGTGCATGGTGGTTCATTACACCTGACGGGAATCCTTTTGTTTCCAAGGGAGTGACCGATGTCAATTGGTTTGGGGCGACGCTTGCCGATGATGAGTTTCACGACATTCTGGTGCAGAAGTATGGCGATAAGGAGACTTGGGCGGCTGCCGCAGAAAAACGGCTGCTGGAATGGGGTTTTAACACGGTGGGACCCTGGAGCAGCGTTTCCATGGGCGACAGGTTTCCCCACGCGTTTGTGATTCTGGACATGGGCGGCCATGCGCCTCGCCATCCCAACGCATTGGTTACCGATTATTACGCGCCCGCCTTTGCTGAACATGCCGCAGCGATAGTGGAGCAACGCGCCCGACCGCAGGTGGATAACAAGCACCTTATCGGATACTTTCTGGATAATGAGGTGGTGTGGGGCGCTGACCATTTCAGGACAAACGAAACGCTTATCCAGTTGTATATGGGCTTTCCGCCGGGCGCACCCGGGCACGATGAAGCGATTCGCTTTTTACGGGAGGCATCGTCTTCCATTGCGTGTTTCAATGACACGTGGAAAACGAACATAACAGATTGGACGGCGTTGGAGACACTGTCCGCAACGGCGCTTGTCCCGGAAACTGACGAGGCGCATGCCATTACGGAAGCGTTCATGCTGCAAGTGTTCCATCACTACGCGGATATAAGCATTGATGCCGTGCGCGCACTGGACCCCCACCGTTTACTCTTGGGCTGCCGTTTCCATAACTATCCCGGCGATGCCCTGTTTGAGGCGGCCGCGCAACGCTTCGATGTCGTCTCAATGGCGTTCTATGAGGCGCGTCCGCCGGTAAAGGAACTGGACGCCATCGCCGGGCGGGCGGATGCGCCCGTGCTTATTGGGGAATGGACCTTTAAGTCGGATGATTCGGGGATATTGAATCCTTTCTTCGGCATATACGCGCCGGTGGTGCGCACGATGCAGGAACGTTGCCTCGCCTATGACAACTATGTCGAAACGTTTATGCGCCGCCCCTATGGCATCGGCTATCATTGGTACAAGTGGATGGACAATCCCGCATTGCCTGAAAGAAGGGCAACGGGTGACAATTGCGGCCTGCTGAACCAAGAGGATGAACCCTATGAGGTCTTTGTGGAGTTCATCAGCGAGGTCAACCGCCGTGCTGAACGGTGGCATGCGCAGGGCAGCCACTAGTTGATGTAACACTAGCCGGGCTAGCAGGCGGGAGCAGGGGTACACGCGCGTCCAGAGAAATCATGGGAAGCCGTTATTGCGGCTTGTGTTATAATGCGCCTCCCGAACATTTCCTTTTTCGGTGGCTTCCGTTGTTATCACACGTCCCCCAATTACCAAAAAATCTTTGTTAACGAGCAATCCAACATCGAAACGAATCATGACTGTATTCCGCGACAATACTGCCCCTGCTTTTACACCGCCACGGCGTGTGGCGCTTGTGGGTTTTCTATTCAGCGCCGCCGTGACATCGGCGTTCACGGCCATGCCTTTTTTTGTGTTCAATCAACTTGGCGGCGGCGCCATGATGGCGGGCCTGTTTGCCGGCGTACAGGCGGCGGGATACGCCGCGACAAGTCTTGTGTCGTCTCGTTTTGTGGCCCGCGCTCACAACGGTCTTTCCTGGGGAATGCTGGGGGTTTTTGGTTTCATGCTGTTTGTGTGTGCCATGCCCCTGTTTCGCGATCCGTGGGTGTGTGGCGCATTGTTCACGGCCGCATTGACGATGACCGCATTGGCGTGGCCTGCGTTCCATTCCTATGTGGGCGCGGAACATGTGCCCGCCATGCGTGCGCGCCACATGGGCCTGCTCAACATCGGCTGGAGCGTGGGCAGTGCCGCCGGCCCCTTTGTGGCCGGGCCGTTGTATGTGCTCGATTATCGGCTTCCCTTTGTGTTCATCGCCCTGTTGTGTGTTGCGGTGTTGTTCTTGTTGCGTTCCATACCGGATGAAAGCGGCTATTTTGGCGAAGCCGCTGCCGATGTACTCCAGCTGCGTGCCGCCCACGATCTCGCGAGCGAATCGCTTCTGCTGAGCGCATGGTGCGCCACGTTTGCCGCCCATGTGTGCATCGGCGCCACACGTGCGGCCGTACCCAAGCGGCTGGACGATATTATCGCCGCGGGACAGCTGCGCCTGTTTTTCGAGCATGAGGCCATGATCGGCCTCAACGCCGCCGCCGCAACCCGGTTTTCATGGCTGGTCATGTCCTTGGGCCTGGCGATGGGCGGCGTGTTCTTCATACTTGGGCGGGGTGCGTGGTGGCACCATCGTTTTTCCGTGCTCGTGGCCATACAAGCGCTCACCGCCGCCGCCATGTGGACCCTCGGCCATACCCACAGCATCGTTCTTATGGCATTTTGCTTTGCCGT
>SKQZ01000295.1 GCA_007118765.1 Candidatus Hydrogenedentota bacterium | reverse complement strand
TGCTTGCCCGCCGACTTCGACGTGTACTAACACGCTGTCAGCCGGCGGCCTGCGCAAAACACCTGCTCTGGCGCAATCTTCACAGGCTCACGACGAAACCTGATGAAATATCCGGGTTAATGGGCCGCCATCCGGCAACCCCCTTGTTAATGCATTTGCTTCTGCTTGTTTTCGCCCCGTCTGTTGCTGCCAAACATAGTTGACAAGATTGCAGCGGCGGACGGGGCCGTTTTGATGCCCTCCGAAGTAACAAATCCCTCGCAGGAGCGCTGCCGTGATTTTCGTCGCGGTTTAGTTGAGCCCTGTGTCTTGTATTTGCTACAATAGGTCTTCTGGTTAACAATTCCCAATAGCGAGACATAGCTATCACTGTATATTGCAAAGGAGGTGAATTTCATTGAGAACATACGAAGCGCTGTACATTGTTACTCCCGAACTGGAGGACAGTGCCATCCAAACGGTAGTGGCTGATGTGGAAAAACTGATTGCCACGGGCGGCGGAACTATCGTGCGCTCCGATGTCTGGGGTAAACGCAAACTGGCGTATCCGATTAACAAACACGTTGAAGGCGTGTATGTTGTGTTACGTTTTGAGGCGAATCCCGATTTCATCAAGCGGCTTGAACAACAGTTGCGCCTGATGGAGACGGTTATCCGATACATGGTGCTCTACCTTGACGAAAAGACATTGAAGCTGGAGGCCGAACAACAACGCCAATATGAGGAGGCCCTGCGCGCAAGCGCGGCACGGCGCTCCCATGAAGATGACGATGACGACGACACGGACGAACGCGTACCGACGCGCAAAGTTGTAGATGATGACGAAAAATCTGGCGCTGATAATGAAAATGATGCGCGAGATGACGATGATGACGACGATGGTGATGATGACGATAGTGATGATGACGATGGTGACGATGGTGACGATGGTGATGATGACGACAACGATGACGCGTAGCAAATGAGCCTGGATGTGCGACGCGCTTTACTAAGTGGCGGCGCACCAAATGAATAACGAATGTGGCGTTGAAACAGAAAAGGGTAATGGGATGAGTGACTTGAAAATGCCTGATTTGAACCGTGTGTTTTTGGCGGGACGCCTTACGCGCGACCCGGAACTGAAATACACAACCAACGGCAGACCCTATTGTAAAATGCGTGTTGCCAATACCCGCTATTATAAAGACAAAAACGGCGACCGTCAGGAAGAGAACACCTATGCTGACGTTACTGTTTGGGGCAATATGGCGGAGTTTATTGGCGAACGTATGCGCAAAGGCCGTCCCGTATTGGTCGAGGGCAACCTGCGCACCAGCGAATGGGAGGATGCTGCAACAGGTCAGGCACGTTCCCGATTGGAAATCAATGCACAGCGGGTGACCCAGCTTGATTGGGACGATTCGCGTGGCGGCGGCGCCGCCCCACCGCGTTCCGGGTCGAGCAGCGGTCCCGCCGAGCCTCGGGAACCGGAAGAGCCCGTCTCGGATGATGACATCCCCTTTTAACCGGAAACCTTAAAGGACCACCGGCTATGGCCAGAATATCTGCAAAAACAAAGATGAAAGTCCGCGAGAAGAAATCGCGGCGGCGCAAGAAGAAAAAGAATTTGCGCGCGAAAGTGTGCCGACTGACCATTGATCGCGTTGTTTATATTGATTATAAAGACGTGAACTTGCTGAAGCACTACGTGACCGAACGTGGAAAAATTATTCCCCGGCGTATTACCGGGGCCACGGCCAAGCATCAGCGTATGCTGACCCGTGCCATCAAACTGGCGCGTCAAGTGGCGTTGTTGCCGTACTTGGCCGATTGATGAACTGGCGACCCGGTCGTGTCGGCATGATTGACGGCGCGACCGGTGTTTTATCATGCGTTCTTACTGGATAATTTGCATTGGCATGACGGCGGTTATGGCGTTGTTCCTGGCAACGGGCCTTGTGTTGCCGGCAATGCTGTTGTTTCCCGCCCCCATCGCCTACTGCTGGATCGGACGACGCGACACATTGGCGTGGGGACTGTTGCTGTGTGCGACGGTCACCCCCGTGTTGATGCTGGGTTCCGTGCTGGTCGGGCTTGTTTTCGGGCTTGTAGCGGCGCAGGGCCTTGTGTTGGGCGTCTTGGTTCGAAACCGGATGTCGTTTGGCGGTGCCATCCTGGTGTTGACGCTGATAGTGTTTGTTTTCATGGCGGCCCATTCTGCGATAATGTGGGACACACTGCGCGCTGATTGGCAGGCCGCGCTGCAAATGCATTCGGAAAGATTTGAATCATCTGCGGACGAAGAGCCCGCGCCGCATGTAGTCTCAATGCTTGCGTGGTTCGAGGAGAACCTGGCCTACGTGTATTTCGGCATGTTGGCCAGCGGCATCCTGTTGCTGGTGACTGCGTTGTGCAGCGCCATCTATTGGACCATGCGGCTTGAGGCGCCCGTGTTGGGCGGCAATTACAAGTTCATGACCATGCGAACGCCGGAGCACTTGGTATGGCTGGCGATTTTGCTGGCCCTGCTCTGGTTTTTGGACAGCCGATGGCCCAATGAAGTGGTGCGTTTCCTCTCATGGAACGGCGCGTTGGTGTTGGCAACGGTCTATTGGATCAACGGCCTGTCCATCTTGTTGTATGTGTTTCATGTGTTGAAATTTAAGCCTTTCGTGCCTTACATTGTGTTGTTGGGCATGGTGCTGTTGAATCTTGTTTATGTGTTAAGCATCGCGGGTTTTTTCGATACGTGGCTTGATTTTCGGCGCAAGGCGTCGGAGTATGTCATGACCCGGACGCAAAAAGACAACGATGCCTCTGACAAATGATGGTATAGTGAAGCGTTTTTTGACAAACTTGGGCAATTGCCCGCAAAGCGAAACGTGTCACGGCGAGTCACCACCAACTGCGGTGGCGATGCACTGAAGAAAGGTAGGTTTGCCTTAAATACAATCGTTATTGTGAGGAGGGCGTAGCCCGACGCGGCAATCCGGGTGATGGGATCGCTTCATTTAACTCACGATGACGATGCTTGCAAATTTCTTATCGTTAATGATGAAAAGCAACCGATAAGGCACGCACACGGTACACGCCGGGATGTGTCTTAATAGAAAATGGAGCGTAAAGAACCATGAATGTTATCTTGTGTGAGAATGTTGATAACCTCGGCGAAATGGGGCAACGCGTGGATGTCGCGGACGGATATGCCCGCAATTATCTGATCCCGCGGAAGCTGGCGGTGCAGGCTGATTCCGCCACGGCGAAACAGATCGATCACGAAATGCGGATCATTCGTCGCAAAGAGGAAAAGCAGCGCGCCGCACTGACGGCGGTTGCAGACAAAATGCGCGACATAACCCTCTCCTTCCAGATGCGCGCAGGGGACGAAGACAAAATCTTCGGCTCGGTTACCACCGCAATGATTGCGGAACAACTCAAGGAAGAAGGGTTTGATGTTACGCGCAAACAGGTGATTCTTGAGGAACCCATCAAATCATTGGGCATCTTTTCGGTGACTGTCCGGTTGTTGTCCGGCATTGAATCCAGTGTGAAGGTGTGGGTAACGGGATTGCATGATGAAGTGACGACCAGCGCAGAAGACGAAGCGGAAGAAACCGAACAAGCTGTGGAAACCACAGACGAGGACTAACATGGCAACGCGGCCGGAACCCCGTCCGGGGAGTGCCGCCCCGGCAAACCTTTATGAGCACATGCCGCCGCAGGATATTGATGCGGAGCGTGCGGTGCTTGGCGCCATGCTCATGCGGTCTGAGGCCATTGGCGCGGCTGTTGAAGTCCTGCATCACGGCAAGAACGATTTATTTTACGTGCCGGCCCACCAAACCATTTATGACGCCGTTGTAGGTCTGTTTAATGACAACAAGGCGCTTGACCGTATCACGTTGCTGGATGAATTGAATCGGCGCAACCAGTTGGAGGCGGTCGGGGGCGAGACCTATCTCGCTGAACTGGTTGCCGTGGTGCCCACCTCGGCGAATGTGGAATACTACGCCTTAATTGTCCTCGAAAAATCGTTGCGCCGCCGTCTCATAGACTCTTGTGCCCGCATCACGTCTGATGCGTATCGGGGGCGCGAAGAAATTGAGGAGTTGCTCGACAGCGCCGAGAAAGAAATCTTTGCGCTCAATGAACAACGCCAGACCAACCGTGTGTACGCCGTTTCCGAATTGCTCCAGGACGGTATTCAGCGCATTGAAAAGCAGATCAAGGCGGGCGATGGTGTTACGGGCCTTAAAACCGGCTTTAATGAAATGGACACCAAACTTTCAGGGTTGCAGCCCGCCGACATGATTGTACTGGCAGCGCGGCCCTCCGTCGGAAAAACCGCCTTGGCCCTCAATATCGCGGCCAATGCGGCAACACGTGACGGCAAATGCGTGTTGCTGTTCAGTCTGGAAATGGCAAAAGAACAGCTGGTGCAGCGCCTGTTGTGTCTGGTTGGCGGTGTGGACTCTGACCGGTTGCGCAAGGGCTTTTTGGCTGATGCGGAGTTTCCCAAAATACAACGTGCCGCTGCGAAGTTGGATAACGCAAAGATTTACATTGATGAATCCGCCGGGCTTACCCCGTTGGAGTTGCGCTCCAAAGCGCGGCGTCAGGCCGCGCTGGAACCGTTGGACCTCATTATTATTGACTATATGCAGCTCATGCACACCTCGGGCCGTTCGGAAAATCGGCAGAATGAAATCTCCGAGATTTCCCGGGCCATCAAAGGGTTGGCGCGAGAATTGAAGGTGCCCGTGATGACATTGTCGCAGCTGAGCCGTGAAGCGGAAAAAGACGACAAGGGTACGCCGAAGCTGTCTCATTTGCGCGAATCGGGCGCTATTGAACAGGACGCTGACGTGGTGATTATTCTGTCGCGACCGTCTGCGTCGGAGCGAGAACATCGCGAGAACGTCATTGTCGCAAACATTGCCAAACAGCGTAACGGCCCGACGGGGCGGTTTGAATTGTTATTTCAAGCGAACAAGCAACGGTTTGCGAATTTGGATCACAGTGGGGCTGTTCATGAGCCGCCTGAACCATCCGGCGCTGATGTGGAACCGCCGCGCGAGTTTGATCCTGTTTATGACGAGGCCTTTTCAGAAGAAGACGAAGACATTCCGCTTTAATAGACAATAGCGTGCCGTTGATGCTATGTTAGCGAATAGATGAAAACGAAATGCTGGAGACGATTATGAGTTTCAAAGGTTCTTTTGTTGCACTTGCGACACCTTTCACAGACAGTTTGGAAGTAGATTATGAAGCCTACGGGCGTTTGATCGATTTTCAACTGGAGAACGGCACCAATGGGTTGGTGCCCTGCGGTTGCACCGGCGAGGCAGCCACATTATCCCACGACGAACAAAAGCAATGCATGCGATTCGCGGTGGAGCGTGTAGCCGGAAAAGTGCCGGTAGTCGCGGGAACCGGCTCCAACAATACCGCCGAAGCGCTTGAGTTGACACGATATGCCGCGGAAGTCGGTTGTGACGGCGCCCTGCTGATTACGCCGTATTACAACAAGCCCACACCGGCAGGGCAAGTGGCGCATTATACTGCCATCGCCAATGCCGTCGACATTCCCATTATGCTGTACAACGTGCCGGGGCGCACCGGCACGAAAATGACGGCGGCCACCATTGCAATTTTGTCACAGACCCCGAACATTACGTCTGTTAAGGAAGCCTGCGGAAGCGTTGACCAGGTGACCGAGATATGCGCCTGTTGCGACATCACCGTTTTGTCCGGCGATGACGGATTGACACTGCCCATGATGGCGGTGGGGGCGCAAGGGGTCGTTTCGGTGGCGGCAAACGTCGTGCCGGCGGACGTTGCCGAACTGTGCCGACTCGCCGATGCGGGCGATTATGAACAGGCGCGCAAAATCCATTACAAGTTGACCGCCCTCTTCAAGGCGTTGTTCGTGGAAACCAATCCAATGCCGGTGAAGGCGGCGCTTGCCCGCATGGGGCTCATCAAGAATGCGCTGCGTCTTCCCCTTGTGCCCCTGAGCGAAAGTAGCTATGAAACGGTGGACGCCTCTCTGAAGGCGTTGGGCCTGCTTTAAGGCTACAGATTTCGCATCTTGGCGCTGCATTGGTCTCGTGTGCTATAATCCGTGTTATGCAGGCAAAACGTATTCGCCTGTTTCTTCTCCCATTCCGACCAACAATGGCTTAACCGCCATACAGCAACGAATAAAGGCTTGAGTATGACCAAAAAGATCATGGTAGTTCCCGAAAAGGTACGCAAAAGCGGCGCTATTGCCGTTAAAAAGATTCCCATAAACACGTATAAAAAGAGCATTAAGGATGAATTGGCTGCCAAAGGCGGTCTCACGCCGTCACGGTGTCTGCGAATTTATCGTGACATGGCGGTGATTCGCGAGTTTGAGAACATGCTGGACACCATCAAGAAACTGGGCGCGTATGAAGGCATCGAGTACAACCATGCCGGCCCGGCCCATTTGTCCATCGGTCAGGAAGGCGCTGCTGTTGGCGAGTGCGTCCATTTAGGCGTTCATGATCACCTGTTCGGCAGCCATCGCAGTCACGGTGAAATCATTGCCAAGGGTCTGCGTGCCGTGGAAGATTTGGCGGGCAACGAGTTGACCGCCATCATGGAGCGCTATTTCGACGGTCTCATTCTGAATATTGTGCAGGGAAACGAACCGGACTGGTCTGGCCTTTCGTTAACGCCGAAAGGCAAGCGGAAGCCGGTGCTGGATACGTCGGAAGAAGAGGAACTGGGCATTGATTTCCTGTTGTACGGCCTGTTATCAGAGATATTTGGCCGTGAAACCGGCTTCAGCAAGGGCATGGGCGGTTCGATGCATGCCTTTTGTTTGCCCTTTGGCGTATACCCGGCAAACGCAATCGTAGGGGGCAGCGCGGACATTACCGTTGGCGCGGCCCTTTATAAAAAGATTGCGGAAATGGAGGGTGTCTGTATCGCGAACATTGGCGACGCATCCATCGGTTGCGGGCCTGTGTGGGAGGCGCTGGGATTTTCGTCCATGGCGCAATTCAAGACCCTGTGGCCGGAGTTTATGCGCGGCGGTCTGCCAATGATTTTCAATTTCATGGATAACTTTTATGGGATGGGCGGACAACCCGTGGGCGAGACCATGGGCTTCGAATATGTTGCACGGGTCGGCGCCGGCATCAACCCCGATAACATGCATGCCGAGGTGGTGGACGGAAACAATCCGCTGGCGTTGGCCGATGCGTACAAGCGCAAGCTGGACCTTATCAAGAAAGGCGACGGGCCGGTGCTGTTGGATGTGCTGTGCTATCGGCAGGCGGGGCATTCGCCGAGCGATCAGTCTGCCTATCGTGAGCGCGAAGAAATTGATATGTGGCGTGCCGTGGATCCGTTGGTTGAGTATTCCGACAAACTGCTTGCCGCCGGTCTGATAACAAAAGACCAGATTGATGCGGTGCAGGACTATGCCCGCCGCAAAGTCACCAAGGCGTGCCGCCTTGCCGTAAGCGAGACAACGTCTCCCCGTATGGTGTTGACCCCGCACGCGGGGGTGTCGCAAATGATGTTTAACAATGAAGTGGAGGAGACGTTGCCCGGATTGCGGCGCAAGGAAGATGTGTCTATGCCGCTGGAGGAGAATCCGCGTGTTCAGTCCATTGCCAGAAAAGCCCGTTCAGGCGTGGCCGACGACGGTTCCGTTCTCAAGGCGACCAAAGCGGTAACCTTTGGCGAGGCCCTTTTCGAGACCATTATCCATCACTTCTATAATGATCACCGGCTGGTCGCTTATGGCGAAGAGAACCGGGATTGGGGCGGCGCATTTGCCGTTTACCAAGGGCTGACGGAGGCGCTTCCGTATTATCGGTTGTTTAATTCGCCCATTTCTGAGGCGGCCATTGTCGGTACGGCGGTGGGTTGCGCCATGGAAGGCGGACGGCCGCTTGTGGAATTGATGTACTGTGACTTTATGGGCCGCGCCGGCGACGAGGTTTTTAACCAGATGCCGAAATGGCAGGCCATGTCAGCGGGATTGCTGAAACTGCCCATCGTGCTCCGTGTGTCGGTGGGCGCAAAATACGGTGCGCAGCATTCCCAAGATTGGACGGCGCTGTGTACCCATGTGCCCGGGCTGAAGGTCGTGTTCCCCGCCACGCCATACAGCGCGAAAGGGTTGTTGGCGTCGGCATTAAGCGGCAACGATCCGGTGGTCTTCTTCGAGAGCCAGCGGCTGTATAATCAGGTGGAGGTGTTTGAAAAGGGCGGCGTGCCCGCCGAGTATTACCGGCTGCCCCTTGGCGAACCGGCGGTGATGCAGGAAGGCAGCGACCTCACCCTGCTTACCTTTGGCGCAACGCTCTACCGCGCAATTGAAGCGGCCAAGCGTTTTGAAGAGGAATTTGGCATTTCGGTGGAGGTCATTGACGGACGTACACTGGTGCCGTTCAATTATGAGCCGGTGGTGGACTCCGTGAAGAAAACGGGCAAGATTATTGTTGCCAGCGATGCGTGCGAACGAGGCAGTTACACTCACACCATTGCCGGTCAGCTCAGTCAGATTGCCTTCGATTACCTTGATGCCCCGGTATGCGTCATTGGCGCGCCCAACTGGATTGTGCCGCCCGCCGAAATGGAAGAATGCTATTTCCCGCAGGCATTCAGTTTTCTGGATACTTATCACCAGCAGATACAGCCGTTAAGCGGTTATTCGCCGGTGATAACACGTTCGCCGGAAACGTTCGTGACGCTGAATCAGGCGGGCATCTAACAAGCCGATATGATGCCGCCTCGTCGGTGGGTGTGCATGTTCAACAGACGATCTGTGAACTCTCCGGGTTAATTCCGGACAAGACTGTAGATCAAATCATAGGCAAACACCAGCTCGTCCAACGTGCAATGGTTCTGGACAAAGTGGGTGGTGCAGTATAGCAGCCCGCCGTCTTTGAACATGCCCAGCACACGGCGAATGGACCGCTCCAGCGCATCCAAATCGCCAAAGCCGATGGTATCCTGCACATCCAGACCGCCCATGACGGTAAATCGGTCACGGTACTTGGCATGAAAGATGTTCAGGTCCATGCCCGCGGATTCCTGCCACGGGTGTACCACGTCATACCCCAGTTCCATCACGCCGTCGAGTACGCTGTTGATGTTCCCGTCGCTGTGCAGGCTGAGAAAGGCGCCCCGTTCCTTGACGGCATCGGCCGTCACCTTATGATATGGAAACATCATCTCGCGCCATGTCGGGACGCTGAACATGAGGCTGTGTTGGGCGCCCCAGTCGTCGGACACATGAATCATATCCACGCCGAGATCAAGGCAATTCATCGCGAAACGCTTGTTCCATTCGGCCTGGCGTCCGTAGACGTGCCGCAGATCGTCCGGATACATCATCAAATACATCAGATGGTTCTCAATGCCGAAGACTGCGTTCAAGGCCTCGAATATCCCCGGCGTCTGCACATACACAAAACGCTCACGCATTTCCTTGTGATGCCGTACTTGGTCCTTAATATCTTGGTAGGCCTCCGGAGAATCGGGATCCGTCGACGGAATATCGCAGGCTGCCGCCGGCTCGATGACGCCACTGTTGGCCGTGCGTGCCGCCTCAAGCGTTTCCGGCGTGATGGTCGGTGGTCCGCCGAACAGGTGGGCATAGTCAAACTCATACTGGTCTTCAAATGCGGCCAATGAGCCGAAGGCTTCCGTGATGCATCCGCTCAGATTTGCCCACAGCCACCCGTATATGGGTATGCGGTCTGGTTCTTCATGACGCAATACGGTGATGACGCGTTCTCGCGAATTCATGTTGGTTCCTTTGTAATGGATGATATTTGAAGGCCCTATTGTAGGAAGTATCGGCGCATAAAGCAATTTAAGGGTCTTGATGGATTTTATGGAACTTTTCGGGGATTATTGTAATTACCATAGCATGTCCGTATACTAATAAGCGTGACGTTAGCAGGGCTTGGGCATGATACAGTTGATGTTATCCGGGTATATGGCATGGTAAACGCCATGCCGCCCTACCGATCTGTCCCGATACCGCAACAGTTGCCAACAGTTGAATAGCTGAGTCTGATGTCGGTTGTGGCTGCATGATGGGACTCATGCACCATAGCCGAAAGAAACTGTGTGACAAGCCGACGGCATTTTATTCATTAATTGTAAGCCATGTGGTATACAACGCTTATGCTGGGAGATGCAAGGTATGTTTAAGATTCAAGTACGTTTAATGTGGGGCATCTTCGGGGCAATCGCTATTATGGGACTGTTTGGGTGTACGCCGGAGTACTCCCTGGTTGTTGAGGTGGAACCGGAAAATAGCGGCGTTGTGGAGCGTTCGCCGGATCAGGAAAAATATGAAGAAGGCACTTTGGTTACGCTTACCGCTGAGCCTGCTTCCGGTTATGTGTTTGATGCGTGGACCGGTGATCTGGAGAGCACCGAAACCCCCGGGCGGGTTCGCATGAATGCAGACCTGAAGATAACTGCCCTGTTCGCGGCAGTTGATGAAGAAGGCGAGCCTGAAGAGGGTGAAGGCGAGGGGGAACCGCCGGATATTGAAGGGGAGCCGGAGGAAGATCCGTGCGAGGACTATGACAGTGCGCCTGCAGAGGAAGACTTCGCTATAACGGAGGCGAAATACCCTGAGGACGCTAACTGGGACCAAGTTGTATTGGACACCTTTGGCGAAGAGTATCGGGTGGCTGATTGGCAAGACCTTATGGCCTATTACTGTGCCGGGGGCGATGTATTGGCACTGTTTGATTCTCTCGGCTTAACCGATTATCGTCCCAGAGCATTTGTAACACGGGACGGAAGCCGTAGACGGACATCCACACGGTATTATTACGTCGTGCGGCATGAAAACAATCCGCCGGATAATTGGTTCCGGTACGAGGTTGACGACATTAGTGATCACATGGTCAGCCTTGGGTCATGGCATACGCTTCAGTTGCCGATACTGGCTGTAACAGGGCGTGTGCTTGATGTCGAAGGCGAAGGTGAGCCCGAAGAAGGAGAGGGGGAACCGGAAGAAGGCGAACCGGAAGAGGGTGAAGGGGAGCCCGAGGAAGGTGAACCGGGAGAAGGTGAAGGGGAGCCTGAAGAAGGCGAAGGCGAACCGGAAGAGGGCGAGGAGGAACTGGCCCTTGACTTCCATTGGACGCCGACGTTGGTTTGGGTTGGCGATACGGTTGATTTTGAAGCGGAAATCACAACCGATAACGGCGCTGCCATTGAAGCTTATCACTGGGACCTGGGTGATGGCACGGAGCAAACGGGCGAATTAGTGTCGCATAGTTATTCAGGCCCGGACGTTTATACCGTTGTACTCACCGTGCAAACGGGCGATGAGGAAGTCTCGCATACACGCAATGTTACGGTTGACCAGCGTCCGACGGCGTCCTTTTCGGTCGAGCCGGACACTGCTTACGTGTTTATGGATGCCGTTGACTTTATCCTCGATGAACAGCCCGACGGCGCGCGCCCCATTGAGTCGTACTTGTGGGAGTTTGGTGACGGCACGGAAACTGACGATGTCGCTCCGACACACCAGTACCTGGAAGCAGGTGATTATGAAGCGCGACTGACCATATCGTATAAACACAGCAGAGCCGGTTCCGAGGACCCGCTTGAGGAGGCCGAGGCCGAACAAACAGTGACGACGATTCCTTCTCTGTACAGTTATATTACGAAAGACGACGGTTGTTATGATTATACCCAGCCACGGGTGGAGGAGATTACCTGGACCCAGCAGACACAGTTTGGCCCGGTAGATATCCCGGTAGCAACCGCCTATATGGTGGACCGGTTGACCTCGCAATGCTGGAATCCGGACGGCGCCGTCTATGATGATTACGTCGAATGGATTCATGCCGTGACGATTGTAACGCCTGAACACAAAGTCAGTGACAAAGCGTTGTTGTTGATTGATGGCGGCAGCCGCAACTCGGTGGCAGTGGTGGAAGAAATGGTGGAATACATCGCCGTGCTTACCGGCACTACGGTGGTACACGTTAAGAATATCCCCAGCCAGCCCATCTTTTTCAACGAGGAAGTGATTCCGCCGGGCGAAGAGGATAATTTTTCTGACGAGGATTTCCGGTTGCGCCGCCGAACGGAGGACGCGATTATTGCGTACTCGTACCGGCAGTACATAGAGTCGTATCGGGATACGGACGGCGATGCAAATGCCGAGTGGCCCCTCTTGTTTCCGATGGCAAAAGCGGCTGTGAAGGCCATGGATATGACCGAGGAGATTCTTGGCGGACTGGACGAGCCGGTGCCCGTGGACAGTTTTGTTGTTTCAGGCGGCTCAAAGCGCGGGTGGACGACATGGATGGCCGGCGCTGTGGATGAGCGGGTATCTGCGGTTGCGCCGTTGGTCATCAACGTGTTGAATATGGTGGACCACTTGGTGCACCACCGGGCGGCGTATGGATACTGGTCACCGGCCATCTATGATTATGCCCAGGAGCAGGTATTTGACGAAATGATGCCTGCCACTCCCGAAGAGCCGGTATTGCCTGAGGCACAGCGGTTGCTTGATTATGTGGACCCCTATCAATATGCGTTGCGCGGCAGGTATCCCATGCCGAAGTTCATGTTGAACGCGACGGGCGATGAGTTCTTTGTCCCGGACACGGCGGAATTGTATTATCATGACTTGGAGCAGGACGCGCATCTGTGCTATGTGCCGAATGTGGGGCATGGCATGGGCGACCTGGATCCGGAGATGGACATTACCGATCCGAGCAACCCGTTGGGCATGTTCCTGGCGTGGTATATGGCCGTGACCCAGGACCAACCGCTGCCGCGTTTCACATACTCGTTTGAAGAAAACGGCGCCATCCGCTTGTCTGCAGATCCCGACAGCAAACCGACGGTGCGCTTATGGCATGCCACACAGCCCGTACCGGGCCTGCGTGATTTCCGTAACCACATGCTCCCCCATGGTGCATGGACGTCCCTGATGGTGCAGGAGCATTCGCAGGGCGTGTATATGTTGGAACCGCCTCATACAGACGAAACCATGTATACCGGATTCTTCGCGCAACTGGAATTTGAAAATTATGCAAAGTTTCCAGCGGAGCTGCGTATTATACTTGAGTCCGCTGGATATGAAGTGCCCAATCTAGTTTTTACCACGGGCGTCCGTGTGGTTCCGGAAGCGTTTCCTGAGTTTACCGGCTACGTGGCAAATGAAGTGCGGCCAGACCTCATCACCTTTGAGGAAGCGGAACTGCCCGTTGTTGTTGTATACGGAACCCCCTACGAAATGGGGTACTATTACGGGCAATTGCTGGCGCATGAGATTAATGCATTCATCCCCGCGTTCCTTGATGCCTACAAGCAGGAGAACGACTTGGATGATGCATGGCTGGCCGACGCATGGCAGGTGGTTGTTCCCGATTTGGATCCGCGTATTGTGGACGAGATCCAAGGCATTGCGGAGGCGCCGGGCGTTACGGTGTCGCTGACGGAACTGCAGCATGCCCATGCGGCGGTGTTCAGAGAAGCGCCCGGACGTTGGGATGCCGCGACCACCGTGGCGTATC
>SKQZ01000199.1 GCA_007118765.1 Candidatus Hydrogenedentota bacterium | reverse complement strand
TTGACGATGCGCCGGATAACCTGCCCGGCCACGAGGACGCGGCGTCGTTTTTGCAGCGGCTTAATTTGTAGCCCCGGCCCGGATATCGCGCCAACATGCTGCTGCGCCCACGGTTGATGCGACATAACCTTGCATCATTGCCACCAAAACAAGCACAATATACCGAAAACATGATGTTGCGGCTGCATGAAAGACAGCAACCTGTGGGTGTGAGAGGTGTTTTGATACAGTGCCGGGGTGTGTCTGATATGCACAGGCAGCAAACAATGCGTGCCCAAGCACGGGCCGTAATGCGGGCCGTGATGTGTGCGCATGAAAACGCTATTGACTTCTTACAAGAAGGTGTGCCGGATGAACAAAGAAGAATCCCGCGAGCGGTTTTCCGAAGCGAAAAAGCGCTATGTTGACGGCGCGTATGAGGAAGCGCTGTCTTTGCTGACTGCTTTGGAGCAGGAAAATCCTGGTGTTTTTAATATCCAGTTTCCCATTCTGCAATGCTTGCAACATTTGGATAGGCTTGACGAAGTAAAAGCGCTGCACGCACGGCTTAAAGAAAAGGCCACCAAAGACAAGCACCATGCAAAGCTGCGCCAAATCGAAAAATGGATCGCCAAAAAAGAGAAGGGCGGCTCGACGCAGGATACGGACGGCGACGCTGCGGCACGTACCCCCGAAGGCGAACCGGGGGAGACCGCTCCTCCAAAGCAAAAGCAATCCAAAGGGTTGCCCAAGGTATTGCGCGGACTCTTGCTCGGCGTGGAAATAGCCGCCATTCTTGTCGCGGGGTTCGCCGGGATATATCTCTTCAGGGTCTATGTAATACGCCAGGTTCCCGAGTTTGTCGCCGACATCAAAATGGAACTGCATGATTCCAGCTATACCGGCAGATTATATTTCAAGAACCCCGAAACATCGCGCACCGAAATTATGGACAACGTTTTTATCGTGCGCGAAAACAACGTCGAAAGATTGTCGCCCGACGAAAACATCTACAGCACGGCCGACCCTGCGGAACTGGTGCGCCGCAATCCATTGATAGGGCTCGGAGATTTTCAGCGATGGCGCGAACGCAACGGCGCCGAGCATATTGGCCGCGAACGGGTACAGGGGTTCCCCTGTGACATCTACAAAACCACGCGGGAGGAGGACGATGATCTTCCCGCCGTCTCCACCACCGTGTGGTATTCGCACCGGCTCAACTTCCCGCTCAGAGTCGAAACCACCTCGGGGGAGAATATTGCGCGGGTCTCGGTAACACTCAATAATATCCAGACCGGCAACCTGCCCGATGAGTTGTTTGAGGTTCCGGAAGGGTTCTCTCAGGTTGATCCCCGGGAACACCGGCGGCGCTCCACGGTGCCAATTGAAGACCTGCCCGAAAACCTGCCCGAGATACCCGGCTTCATGTAAAACACCGCTGCCCAGTCCGCTTCGGCCCGCCCGCGCGTCCGTATGCTATTCCCACCGTCTACCCGCTTTCCCCGTGTGCTTGCACAAAGCCCGCAAACAACCATGGCTGCACAGACACAGTAGCCAATTTGATTGAATTTGCAAATTACCCCCACGCACAGACTGTGAAAACACGGGAACCCATGTATTCTTGCCGATTGATGTTTTCGTTGGGGGGTGTGTTACGATATACCTGCGATGATTCGGTATTGATCTACGCTCAGTAACGGGTTTTTGAGATGGTGAAGATTGTGGATGATACAACGGATATGGCGGTAAATACGGATGGGCGCCACTTCACGGTGGACGGGACGGACAATCAGTTGAGGCAGGCGGGGGTTGCGGCACGACATAACGCAATAAACACTGGAAACCTCTTTAGCCCGCATATTTCACAAGATTTCTGTTACGCCTGCGAATCTTACACCATATCAGGCACTTTGCTTGCCCGCCGACTTCGACGTGTACTAACACGCTGTCAGCCGACGGCCTGCACAAAGCACCTGCTCTGGCGCAATCTTCACAGGCTCACGACGAAACCTGATGAAATATCCGGGTTAATCCAAAGTCTGTCTGTGTATTAGTGATTATACGCCAACGTCATCGCCAGCGCACCGGTGACCGTAAACAACCACATTGCCAGCAGTTCATCTGTTGGCTGCATTGTATAACTCCAGTAAAGATAATGACCATTATCGGCAAAAGCGATCACTTAATTTTTGTTTTAGAGCGGATGCGAGGGTGTAGAGGACGGGTCTTTCCGTTTCATCCTGCGAATTCCTTCGTATCGGCAAATGCATGCAAGGAAATGCTGTGATCGGTCTATGAAGAAGGCGGGGCGTCCGCCCCGGCAGATTCCAACTGTTGAATCAAAGGCGTAATCTTGTCCTGAATAACAGCCCAAATAATCTCCTGTCGGATGTCGCCATATTCGTGGGCAAGAACATTTCGCAAACCGATTATGGAACGCCACGGAACGGCGTTGAGCCATTCGCGTGTCGCATCGGAAACATTTCGTGCGGCTTCGCCGATAATTTCAAGATTTCGCTCGACTGCGTTGCGCGTCTTGCGATCGTTTATGAAGTCCTCATAGCGAATATCTTTTGTAAACGCGACAACTGCGCGTGCTGCATCAAGCATGTCCCACAAACGCGCCATATCTTTGCTGTCAGGCGGCATAGATAATTTCTCTATTGGCGAGGATTTCGTGTTTGCGCCAGGGATTTCTCAACGCTTCCTTTTCCACAAGATCAACACGGCGTCCCAACTGTTGTTCCAACTCGACCTTCATATCCAGCAACTTGTCAATATCCAGCCGCACCCCTTCCTCAAAACTGACCAGAAAATCATAATCGCTTGCGTCATTGAAATCGTCGCGAAGGGCTGAACCAAAAAGCGAGAGCTCCCTTATCCGCCACTTGCGACAGAACGCAATCAACAATTCATAATCCAGTGCGGTTGCTTTCATGATGTTTTCCTTGCCTTTAGTCTACCATTAAAAGCGCCGCTTATTCCAAGTGATTGTGAAACGCGGGTCGGACTGGTTGGACATATCCGAGAATGTGGGTGACGGGTCTTTCCGTCTACCCTCCCGTGTACCGCCAGACGATATTGCCCTGTGCATCATAGAAAGGCGGGATTGGTCGTTCGCCCGGACCTACAACGCTTCCTCTGGCGCTGTACAGCGTGAATCCGTCGCGGCGAGGCTCGTAGACAAAGGACTGGCCGGTATACGGATCCAACGGTATTGGACCATCGAAAACAGGCACAATCGTCTGAAGAGTTTCGGGATATTCGTCGTGTTGGCCATGATAATATTCTACGGCAAGTCCGATCTGCATCAGTCCGAGTGTCGCTTCATTACGTGCCTGCGCATCCGCTGCCATTGGCATACTTGGCAATAGCCAGCGGGACAACACCCTGGTTTGGGGCAAGGCCTCGATTTCCCCGCTGATTTGGTCAATTATGGGCTTCGCCTCGTAAAAAGGCAGCGTCATCGCTTTGCTTACCCGATTGATGGTTTGGGCATAGACGGCCTCATCCATATTTATAAACGGACGGGCAAGAACACTGCCGTAAAAATGCATCAGATAGGCGTTGGCGCCTTGCGGTTCAAAGCCTGCTCGTGTCCAATCACGGTTGCGGACGCCATCGAATGTTTCCAAGCCGTAGTACCCCTCTGTTGCCAAAGCATCAGCCAAAATGCTTCGGTCGGTTGTGGCGGATGTTGCGTCAATAAATGTCCGGAGCGTGTCGAGCGATAGCTCTTCGCCCCTGATGTTCCGATTGATGCCTGCATACAAACGCCCTGCACAAGCTATGCCTGACAGCTGGGAATACAGAATCGGCTCCGTTTTTAGATTGTTGCTAATCCTCATAATTGCAGTGAAGTTT
>SKQZ01000458.1 GCA_007118765.1 Candidatus Hydrogenedentota bacterium | reverse complement strand
GTTGTTATGTTTTTCCTTCGCCACATAAGCACGGAGCGCTTCGCGGGCGGCATCCCCACCGATGCGGCCAAGCGCTTTAATCGCCTGCCTTTGGGTCACCCGGCATGGGCTTGTAATGTCCCCTATCAAGGCGGTTTCCTGCTGTCGCCACGGCGTTGCATCAAGCCATGCGTGCCATGCCGCTGCCTGACGTTGCCGGTCGGCGGTCGTTCCGCCACCCTCCAACGGCTCCTGATGAGCGGTGATGCTCTCAAGGGCAATCTCTGCCGCCAGCGCAACCGTGACGTCCGGGTCTTCCAAAAGTTTGACCAACCGGGGGATGCTTTCGGACGCGCCACACGCCGCCAAGGCCATTGCCGCCGCCAGACGCGCCTCCCGATTGGAATCGTCAAGCATGTCCGCCAACGCCCACGCAGCCGCAGGATCACGAAACAGTGCAAGACGATTTGCCGCTGCAATGCGTGTTGCCGCATCGGCGTGGCCGAGTTTTTCCATCCAAGCCTTGGGTTCTTCGTAACCGGGCAGAAGCGTCGCGCCCGTATCACGATAGCGGTTTAGCGACGCGGTCTCCCGAAGCCGCTCAAACTGCAAATCCATCATGCCTGACACGCCCGAATTGTTGCCGCGCCATCGGTGCAGGGGCCCTTGGTCGAGCAGCCTCACCGGCTTTGCATTGAATGCGCCCGTATACCCTGTTTCCACCGGCGGCGCTGCTTGATGGCTGTCGTGACAACCCGTGCAGGAGCGCACCTCTCCCGGACGCACATAAATCCACGACATTTCGTTCAGTTCCGAACGGCCTTCGGCGTCCACGGCTTGGAACGCCAACGGCACGTCGGCGGGCACCTCCACGGCGAAAGAGCCGTCCGGTCCAATGGGAACGGTGCCCAAGTCGGTCACTTCTTTGCCCTGATGTACAAAATCCCAGTGGGAGGAGCGCAAGCTGACGCCGCGGGAGCGCAGGACGCGAATGCCGCGCACATGTCCCCAGCCGGCATCCGTTTTGCGGGTGATGCGCACGTTTTGCGCATACAAGAAACCGGTGGCGTCGGGCGATGCCGTTTCGTCCAGGTTCACGGCGCCGGGCAACACGGGCGGTCGGGGTCGGGGTCCCACGAAAACAGGCGAATGAATGGGCGTGTCGGGAGACTCATAGATAGGACGAATCTTGTTATCCGCCGGGTCGAATACGGCCAGTACACGGGGTCGCCTGTCGGCACGGTCCCTGTGAAATACCGTTACCAGCAGGCGCCCGTCCGGCAACGGCGCCAAATCACCCAGACCGCTGGGGAGTTTCTGCTTTTGTTCCCGCGGCGTTCCCGGTTCGGCAATAAAGTTGCCCGTCTTGGACAACACCGCCACCCGTCCGTCCGGCAACGGCGCGGGACTGCCATATCCCAGCATACGCAGCCGCACACCGTACACCGCGCCAACATCGGAACCAAAGAGGGTGATGCCCGCAGCGCCATCCGGCCGGATGGCATGGATTTGTGTTTCGACTTTGGCGCGTCCAAAAAAGTTGTCGCTCCGGACAAACGCAATTCGGCCGTCGGCAAGCACCTTCGGTTCATTGTCGAAAATCGGCGTGTGCGTAATGGACTGTATGCCGGAACCGTCCGGCTGCATCACAAACAACGCCCGCGATGGCGCTCCGTGATATTCCTCAAAGGTGCCGATACGTGTCGAGGAAAAGACAATTCGGCCATCAGGCAGTTCCACGGGATCAATATCGTGATAAGGCCCGTCGGTAAGTTGTTCGGGCGCACCGCCATCAACGGCAAGCCGGTAGATGTGAAAAAACGCTTCCCCTTCCGGCGCCAGGGCCATGTACACGTGCCGGCCATCGTAGCTGACGCTGGGCGACCCGATAACCCCGGCCCCCGCATCAAACAACAGGCGCGGCTCAGCGTCCGCCCCGGAAGAATCAAGCACATGCAGGGTGCGCCCAATCTTGGAAGGGCTGGGCAGGTCGAACATGGTATACGCACGCGACCAGTCCTCAATGCGAAAACAGATGCCCCACGCATCCTTGTTCAGCGGCTCGTATACGCTGCAATCGTCCGCCAGAAACGCCACGGCGCCGGGCCAGTCAAAGGCATCGTCCGGGTCATCCGCGTGAACAAGGGTCGGCAACACGCCGCGCCGTCGGCCACCCTGCGACCCGGTGTACTCCAGTCGGCCCCAAGGCGCCATGCCCATTTGCCCCAAGACTGTTGCGGGGCGCCATTGCTCGCTTTCTTCATACTCAGGCACGGCGTATTCGGCGGGTTCGCCTGCAGATGCCGTGCGCCACGCTGCATCTGTTGTCCGCTCCAGCAGTTCCCCATCGCCGGTGTCAATCCGCACTGCCGCAATAACGCCCCGGGATCCGCCGAGACAAATGCCGCGAATCCCCAGCACGTTTTTCCCCGGCTGCAGCCACTCCATAATATCCCAGTGTTCAAGGGTTCCCCAAACCTCGGATTCCGGGCCGATGTCGTAGCCCACCAGCGTGCCGTTCACGTATAATTCATAGCCATTATCAGCCGTGATAAGCACCGAAGCGGCGGCGGGCGCTTGTTCCAGCGTGACTACATAGCGGAACTCACTTGTATCTTCCTGCATGTCGCCCCAGATCCATGAGGCGTGTTCAATCGCAGGCAACGGCGCCGCCCCGGCCGCCACTTGGACGCACCCCACAAGCACCACCATCAGCACGGCAATAGGATAGGTGTTCAGTTTTCCGCCGCTGCGTTGTTCGAATAGGACCATCATCTTCTCCTGTTGCAAAGGTCACGACTGCTCTGACGCGGACATCCAGGTTCCTGCATCATCCGCGCCCGTCACTCCAAGGGGCACACGGACAGTAGTGTAGAGGCATGTTATACCTTTATTCAATCCAATGCAGGGGCTCTCCGAGCCCTTGGTAACACAGGGAGCACGCGCCGTACTCAAGCGTCCGGCATGTCCGCCTCCTGTTTGATTGCTCCCAAAACGCCGAACACCATGGTTCATGCTAAAACGACTGCCGGCATAATACTTGAAAATTACCGTGTAGATTCCATAGACTTCTTTCATGACTACCACGACGGAAACAGCGCTGCAACAACGCATTGGCCTTGCACTTCAAACGTTTCCCGCCGTAATGCTGGCAAGTCCGCACCAAAGCGGCAGAACGACCTTGGCGAAACAACTGCTTGAGGCACAACGCGGCACGTACTTTGATCTTGCCGACCCCGAATGCCCGCTACTGTCGTCCGATGCGGGAACAACACTGCGACCGCTGACCGGGCTGGTTGTCATAGACAACAGCGAACGGCGCCCGAAAATAACGGAGATGGTGCGGCTGCTGACCTTACGCGACCCTGTTCCGGCACGGTTCCTGTTGTTGAGCGGGGTTGCGCCGGAACTGCTGGGCGAACACGACGTGCTCGGCGAGCACGGCGTTCTACTGCCCACGGGCGGCCTGACGCTGGCGGAAGTGGGCCCGCAGCACTGGCGCACGTTATGGACGCGTGGTCGTCTTCCCCGCTCCTTTTACGCCGAAAACGATGATGCGGCTCACCACTGGCGCAGCAATTTCATGCAGGAATTGCTGGAACGTTATGTACCCCAGCTCGGCGTTCGTACACCTGCCATCACGTTACGCAGGTTCTGGCAATTGCTGGCGCAGCATCACGGCCAACCGCTGAATGCGTCGGCCCTCGCCAGGGTCATGAATGCGCGGCAAGACACGGTGCGCCGGTATCTCGAAATTCTGACGGGCATGTTCATGGTGCGTTTGCTGCCCCCGTGGCTCGACGTGACCACCCGCAAACGGCTGGTAAAAGCGCCGGTGATGTACGTCCGCGACTCGGGGCTGTTGC
>SKQZ01000163.1 GCA_007118765.1 Candidatus Hydrogenedentota bacterium | reverse complement strand
CGCATCACCCGCTGCAAGAAAAAGTGCCGTACGCGAGTTCGCCCGATTTGCATGTTTGCTTCCCCGGTTGTTTTTCCATCTCATTTGTGAATTGCTATACTATGCCCATACGTTTGGCGCTGCCCGCGTCGGACAACACGTCACCTTGCCAACCTGTTACTGACACACAACAAAAAGGACAACGCTTAATGAAAGCATGGAGATGGCACGGTTCGGGAGATATGCGACTGGAAACCGCTCCCGACCCGACACTACAGCCCCACGAAGCGCTTGTGCGCGTGGAAGCCTTGGGCGTATGCGGTTCGGACATTCACTATTACCGCGACGGGCGCATCGGCGAAAACATTGTGAGTGAACCCACTGTCCTTGGCCACGAATATGCGGGCATTGTGGAATCGGTTGGCGCGGACGCCGACCCGGACCTGTGCGGCAAACGGGTGGCGGTGGAACCGGGCATCCCCTGCGGCGACTGCGAGTGGTGCCGACGGGGACAGTACAACGTATGCGACCGTTTGTTTTTTCCGGGTGGCCCCGGAAATGATGGCGCGTTGTGTGAATACATGGCCGTGGACAGCCGCTTCTGTTTCCCGGTGCCGCCGGGCATGAGCGCCGGTGTTGCCGCCATGGTAGAGCCCGCCGCCGTGGCGGTGCATACCGCGGAACTGGCGCGGCTGCGACCCGGCGATACGGTAGCCGTGTTCGGTCTTGGCGTGGTCGGCATGTTGACCATGCAGGCCGTGCGGCTGAGCGGCGCGTTGTCCGTATTTGGCATAGACGTGCTCGACTACCGCGTTAATAAAGCCCCGGTCTTTGGCGCCGATGCCGCCTTTCTCGGACACATCGGCGGTATCCATGACGGCGGTGCGGCATCGGTCGAGTGGGTTATGGAACATACCAATGGACGCGGCGTGGATGTGGGCATTGACTGCACCAACAGTTCCGACGGGCTTGCCCTCGCTTGTGCCGTCACCCGTGCCGCGGGAAATGTGGTACTGACGGGCATATCAGGCGCGGAATCAGACACGCTGCCGGTCAGCATTGCGCGACGCCGCGAATTGACGCTGCGCTGGTGCCGCCGTTTCCTGCATAACTACCCCGCCGCCATCGCATTGATTGACGCCGGCAAACTTGATGTACAGTCGCTGATTACCCATGTGTATCCCTTTGAAAAAGCAGACGAGGCCTTTGCCCTCACCACGGCTTATGCCGACAATGTCTTCAAGGCGTCTGTAGAGTGGTAGCAAACGAATAAAACTCCGGGGGGCAATGTTAAGTCCAATTGACAGGAAGACATCGAAATAAAGCAGACGGACAGGCTATACTAGTCCGCAGTTCAGCAATCATCATCTGTTGTTATCAGGCGTCACGAGGCGTGTTCTTTTGACAAAACGGCGCTTGCAAATGGTTTTGTCCAAACAGAAAAGACATCCGATAAGGTACGAACACATATAAACCGGAGACCCGTCATGAAATCGAAACTCAAGAAGCTGGCACTTGGATTAGCAATCGCCCTTGTAAGCGTGGTTGCGTTATTCTTGATTGTCATCGGCCCCTGGCCCGTGTATAGCGACAGTGATTTTGCGTCCTCCGCCTATTACGAAGAAGCCCTTGCACGCATAGATGCGGCGGCGGCGAAGGCGACGATTTCGGAGTCGCCCGGTCGTTTACAGGCGGGCTGGGCAAGCCGCATTATGACGCCGGATGTGGGCGTACCCATGGGCGGCTATGGCGGGCGCCCCGACGGCAAACGTTCCGCCGGTGTCCGCGACGAGCTGATGGCCAAAGCCATCGCCATCGGCGATGGTACAGATGTGGTTGTGCTGCTTGGCACCTGCATGTTGATTATCCCTCCCAATATCGCCGAATTGACGATTGAACAGGTCGAACAGGAAACGCCGTTAACCGCGAACAACATCTTTTTTACCGCCTCACACACCCATTGCGGCCCCGGCGGCTTCGCGCCGGGATTGGCGTCGCGAATCAGCGGCGGTGAATATGACCCTGAAGTTCCCGTGTTCCTGTCCGGCGTTTTTGCTGATGCCATTGTGGCGGCATACAACAACATGATGCCCGCACAGATTGCTCATGGCCATATTGATGCGCCCCAGTATATCCGCAACCGCACACGCGACGGCGATGTGGACTCCGCCCTGAACTGGATGATTGTGGAAAACGAGGACGGCGACCGATGCTACGTCACGCGCTTTTCTGCGCATCCCACGGTGTTCGGCCAGCGCATGATGGATTTTTCAGGGGAGTTTCCCGGCGAAATGATGCGACACATCGAACAGCAGACCAACGCCACGGCCATCTATCTGGGCGGCGCAGTGGGTTCCATGAGTCCGCGTACGCCGGGCGGCGAGACGGCTGACGAGCGTGTGGTTGCATTGGGACAGGCGCTGGGCCAAATGGTCGTTGAGGTCGCCTATCAAGACCCCAACTTTATCTCTTATGCCAATGTGGCCTCGCTGGGCATACCCATCGGCGTCCCCCCCATACAGGTGCGGCCCCTCTCCCCGAAATGGCGTTTGTCGCCCGTGGCCGCCAAGATATTAAATGTGCCGCCGGAAGGATGGATACAGGCGGCCCGCATTGGCGACATGCTGTTTATCGGGCTGCCTTTTGATGTGAGCGGCGAATTGGCCAAGGAATGGCGCGAACGTGCCGCGGTCGAGGGCTGGGACATGTGGGTCACCGGTTTTTCCGCCGCGTACCTTGGCTATCTTACGCCGGACCGCTACTACTATGATGTGGATGAAGATGGCCGGCTGGGGTATGAAACAGGACTTATGAGCTGGTTGGGCCCCGACAGTGAAGCGTATTTCGGCGCCCTCACAAACCGAATCATTGAGGGCTTCAGCCCCGCCCCCTCTGAAATGCCAACTCCCCAAGCGGCCGAAGCCTCATGACGGAAACAGCCACGAACACATCAGACGCGCCAGCGGCAGAAGGGTCTGCCGGTTCCGACGGGGGCTGGAAGTGGCTGCCGGGAATACTGGCGGGCATCGCCATCGTCATTATGGGCATGGCAACCATGCTGGCCGCCGGTATTATTGACATACAGAGTGTGCTTAACCAGCCGTGGAACATGACCTTTATCCTGTTTGAGGTTCCGGATGATTTGCCAACGGTGGAATCATACCCTGTTCATGTGCGGCTGGTATCGCGTGATGAGCCGCTCGAAGGTGATGTGACGCTGCAACTGCTGGAACAATGGACGCACTGGGAGCGGTTTGAAGACCGGCCCCGGTTGACAGACCCCGAATTGCTGATTGCGCTGGATTTGCCGGATGCAACAACGGAATCGCTGCTGGCGTCCGGGCGACTGCCGGAACCGGGCAAGCCCGAGGTACTTGCGGGTTCCCTCGCACGGGACAACCCATTCTACATTGACGATGTTCAGTTCCATGTTGTCGGTCGGCTTGCCGATTCGGTGTCGGGTTTCCTCTTTGCCTACCTGCTGCCACACGGCGCTGATTTTGAGGAGCTGTTCATCTGTCCCGATAACGCCGCCGACGGCCTGCTTGTTGTCTCTGGCGATGCATTGCTGGAAGCGGGCGTCTTGCCCGAACATCCCTTTGAAACCGCCGCTTCCGTCACTTCGCCTGCGGAAACGGATTTGGACGACAACGATGACGACGAGGGCGAACAGGAAGCGCAAGAGCGGGACACGTTGATCCTGCCACCGTATATGGGCGGCACACTTCGGGCACAACCGTCTGTGGTGCGGTTAACAATGCTCGGCCTCCTGCTGGCGGCCTTCGGCGGCGCCGTGGCACATTATTTCCTTTTCAGAATGTTGCGTGACCGCGGCTACCGACCGATTCAAGCCATTCTTGACGAGAT
>SKQZ01000067.1 GCA_007118765.1 Candidatus Hydrogenedentota bacterium | reverse complement strand
GTTAGTACACGTCGAAGTCGGCGGGCAAGCAAAGTGCCTGATATGGTGTAAGATTCGCAGGCGCAACAGAAATCTTGTGAAATATGCGGGTTAACCCCTCCCGTCGTTGCCCGTCTCTACCATATGCACAGGGCCGTACCAACGGGACGTGCCGCCTGTGCAACCGAATGCGTTTCTAAGACGAGACAACAGCGTAGTCTGGTAAATCTCCGTCAGCCATGCGTCCCAGTTGTCGTCCACCTCCGCCATTACCGGTTTCGGCGACCAATCATCATGATACATGGCAAAAAAATCATCCGTGTTGGCCGTCACATTGACAAAATCCCAGCCGAATCGGGTTCCTTGACGCAACGCATTACGGAGTATTTCAGGCACTTCCTCCGGCCTGAAATCAGACCCGTTCAGCGTCATGTGCTCGGCAATCGCCCAGTTGCGATCGGTCTCCTTCATCACAGCCCGTACATTCTCATAGGCGATGTCGTTGGGTGACCGGTTGCCCAGATGCCAATGCCAGTTCACCTGAATGATATCGGCGCAGGTGAGCTTCCGCAAAAATGTTTTCGAATCACCATTGCGTCGATACATTTCCAAGCCGCCCGTTTCAAGGTAATCCACGGCAATCCACGCATCCGGCCCGGCAACCTCGCGGAACACGGCGGCATCGCGATTCACCCAATCGGCCAAGGCCTCTGCGCGAAACCGGTTCCAGACCGGGTGTCTTGTGAAGGACTCGTCCACGGGAAAAGAATCCGGCCATGACGGCCCGTCCGCGTTGTTTTCCGTCAACCATTGTTCGTATGCGGCCCGCGCATGATCCGAAAAGTCGATGTCCTGATTACCGATAAACTGTGGCTCCACGGTAGTTTCAAAATACAAAATCTGATCCGTATCCAATGCGGCGGTGATATTGCGGATAAACGCGCGGGAAACCTTTAAGTAATCGGGCGAGAATAGTGTGGGCACCGTAGCCCCGAAGCCATATTCCGTATCAGACACCGGTTTCCCCGCGCCATTGATGGCCACGGCGTCGGGATACTGTCTCCAGAACCTGTCCGGCAGCGTACCGCCGCCCACGCCGTATGTTTCCACTGCGAACCCGACAAACATGCCTCGCTCGCGTATGGCGTTTATCAATCGCCGCAACGGCTCGGTAGACACGTCAATTGTCCCATCGCCCGTCCGGTCAAAGTGATGCCAGTAGGCTGTAAGCGCAATGGTGTTGTAGTGTTTTTCCTGGAGTATATCCAAGTCCTCAATAAGTCTGTCACAGAAATTCGCTTGCCCGAAATCATGCAATGTTTTCGCCACCTTCAGGAAAACGTGTTCGCCGTCTACATACACACGGCCATCCTTCAATTCCGGACGCGACGTTGCCGCTGTGGGGGTGTTTACGGCAAACAGGACGGTTGCCGCCACGAATAGCATGATGGTTGGGGTGTAATGGTTCATGGTGTGTTCTCCGTTGCCTCCCTTTTACAGCCGTTACGTCACGCCGTAACAGTCATTACCGCATTCAAAGCCACCTCATGCAACAGTGCGTTCGAGGCGAACAAGCCTGTGTTGGCGATGAGTTTGCGCCCGTGCGTGAAGTCAAAAGCCTTTCCGTTTAAGTCCGTCACCCGCCCGCCGGCCTCCTCCAGAACAATGGCGCCGGCAGCGTGGTCCCAAATGCACTCCTTGTAATCAGGCCGGTCGGGGGATAACAGACGAAACAACAAGTCGCCCTGCCCGGCAGCCAAAGCGGCATATTTCGCCTGGCTGTCCATACGCACCATATTATTCTCAGGAATGCCAAGGTGAGCGGCAATCGCTTCGATTCGCGACACATTGGTATGGCCTGATTCAAAAGAGCGCAATAACCGCGCTTCCGACGGGGTTTCACATGACGACACCCGCATGGGCAAAAAGGGGGCGTCAGGATTGTCCAACGGTGTCCGCCATGCACCTGCACCGCGTTTTGCGACAGCCAACACGCCGCCGGCGCCGGAAATGGGCAGGCAATCTGCAGTCAGTCCCGGGCAAGCAAGCCCGCCCAACATCACCTCTCCCTTTTCCAACAGCGCCAATGCCACGGCATATTGATCGCCACGCCGATACCCCTTTGTGCCGTCAATCGGATCAAGCGTCCAGAAACAGGTTCCCCCATCGCCCGTTCCCACGTCAATCCACGCGCATACTTGTTCATGGTCTGCTCCGGGGATTGCCGTCGCCACATAATGGGTAATCATGTCCAACATGGCGGCGTTTTCCGGTTCCCGCAGCGGCGCCGCGGATTCTTCGGCAACCAAGGCCGCATCGGGGAACACACTGCGAAGCCGGCACGCCACAAGGGCTTGTATCGCAAAATCTGCCACAGTCACAGGGGACAGGTCACTTTTCGTCAACTTCATCATGGTCATGTCTTGTTGGATGCGCTGTGCCAACCGTGCGCTTTCGCGCAACACGGACACCACCAGTCCAACTTCGGGTATATCAAGATTCAACACGGATACGTCCTTTTTATTGTCTCGGGAATCGTTATGATAATGTTTGGAGTAGCGCGGCATTGCCTATAATGCCCGTAGTATATACCATGACCCGGCTGACGGGCGAGTCTACACTGCCTGCGGCGACGGTTCATCTATTACAGCCAGTATCACAGCAACACAATCGTCTTTGTGAGGAAGGCGGCAGCCCGACACGGTAATATGGGGCTTGAGATTGCGTCACGTTGTTCGCAATGACGGTGTACGGAGATAGCGCCGTTTTGTCCGCGATGGCGATATTATGTATGTTGTTGGTAGTACGCATGATATAAAAAACTTTCTTGGCAATGCTATGGAAGCAAGCGGGGGCATAAAAACAGATAAGACACTGAGAGGCAACAACATGATACAATACGGGTGATGGCATACGTTGCAGCAGACATCTCGGCAAAGTTGTTATAAGGCCCTTATGAGCACCGGTTGCCTGACGTGTGTAGAAGGATGGCAAATGAATATAACCCAAAAGGAGTCGGAGGCGTGAAACATCATCTGTTAGTTGCGAGTATCATGATCTTTATTATGGCGGGAACAACTGCTTTCGGTCTTGATAAAGAGGAGACGCCAACACCTACGGGAGCACTGTTGGGCTTTGTGATGATCACGAACACCCTTCTGCCTGTGGCCGAGGCGCATGTAACCGTCATGCCGGGTTCCCGCGTAACCCAAACCAATGCAATGGGGACTTTCTTGCTTGATGATCTGCCCTATGGTTCTTACGGGGTGGTGATAACAGCCGCAGGCTACACGAACTACTACGGTTTCGCAGAAGTGTCCAGCCCCATCGTGAATGTGATAACTGCGCCGTTGGATCCCTTGGACATACCCGAGGAAGGCGAACCGGAACCCACGGGCACATTAACGGGCTTCATCACTGACGCACAAACTTTACTGCCCGTTGAGGACGCCTCAATAACCCTATCGCCGGGCGATCACAGCGCGTCTTCCACTGGTTTTGGAACGTTTTTTATCTCAGACCTGGCCTATGGAGCGTATACGCTTGAGGCCACGGCATCGGGATATGAACCTGCCACACAATCTATTGACATATCAGGCACGCTCCCCCAAGCCATAACCATCATGATGGCGCCGGAAGATACAGGTGAACCGAGTGGGGCAGGTGTTATTGCCGGGTATGTATCGAATGCATCCACAGGCGCGCCTCTTGCCAATGCAGAGGTGGTATTGCAACCCGGAGACACCACGGTAGCAACCAATGACTTCGGCGCATTTACTTTTTTGGATGTGGATTATGGCGACTACACATTGGGAGCAAGCGCCAATGGGTACGAGACTGCGGAGACAGACGTCACCGTAGACAGCGCACTGCAC
>SKQZ01000108.1 GCA_007118765.1 Candidatus Hydrogenedentota bacterium | reverse complement strand
TTTGTGCCGCATTTTCTAACTCTGTTTTTGCGCCTGTATTGGGGCGTATGCTATGATGCATGCCCCTTTGTTATTGACTCCGGAGAACACCTTTCTGACTATGAATATTCTTGGCGGCACATCACATCCCGCGCCCTTGGACGAGGAAGTACATGAGCATTCAGCGTGGGGGGCCTACTCACGCCTGCTTAGCTTTGCCTGGCGCTACAAGATTCGTCTGGCGGCCTCGCTGGTGTTTGCATTGCTTATTGCCGCTTCCTTTGGCGCCATGCTGGTTTCAGTCGGCACCATTATCCGCATCACCTTCTACGAGCCACCCACTGAAATCGCCGCGGAAGCGACTGTCGAGGACCCCGCCGAAAAGCTGGCCAATGACGTGGCACGGCTTACGAATACAATGCGCCGCGTGGTGCGTTGGGCGCCGGAGGGATTGTCGCAATGGGTGTATGACACCGCCCTGGCCATGCGCGCCAATCGTATGCGCGCCGTCATTGTTGCCTCCGTGCTGGCATTACTCCTAGCGTTCGTGATGAGCTCCGCCCGTTTCCTGCAGGAATACCTGTCCGGCTCCATCGGTGCGCGCATCACCACGGATTTGGGCGATGCCATGTACGAGAATCTGATGCGTCAGTCTGTTGGGTTCTTTGAACGGCACAGTTCGGGCGAGATATTGGCACGGTTTACCAACGATATTTTTATGGTAAACCGGGGGCTGCAGGGCGTGTTTGTCAAACTGATGCGCGAACCCATCAAAATTGCCGTTTTTCTGGCCGTGGCATTGTCCGTGGATTGGCAGCTGACGCTTGTGGGCGTGTGCGTGTTGCCGCTGGTGCTGTATACGCTTGTCAGCATCGGCAAACGAATGCGATCCAGTGTCAGCAAATCGCTGCAGAAGATTGCGCGCATGGCAACGGTGGTCAATGAGAGCATCAAAGGCATCCCCATTATCAAGAGTTATAACATGGAGAACTACGAAGTGGCCCGGGTGCGCCGCGAGATTGCCCGACTGCGCAAATTCCTCATGCGCATGGTAACGCTGCATGCCATCACCGGCCCGCTTACGGAATTCCTTCTTGTCTTGGGCGTGGTGGGATTTGTGCTGTTCAGCGGCCGACGTGTTGAAGCAGGGCTGTTGGACGCGGGCGATTTGGTACAACTATATTTTGCCCTGGCCATGATGCTCGACCCCGTGCGCAAATTATCGGATGTAAACAACCTCATACAGACCAGTGTTGCCAGTGCAAGCCGGTGTTTCCAGTTTATTGACATGACGCCGGAAATCCAGGAAGCCCCCGACGCGACGCCTGTCACGCCGCTACAGCATACGATCTGCTTTGATCATGTTCATTTCAGTTATGACGGAGAGCGGGAGGCGCTTACGGACATAACGGTGGAGATTCGGAAGGGCGAGATGGTAGCGCTTGTGGGGCCGAGCGGCGCCGGCAAAAGCACGTTTATCAAGATGCTGCCCCGATTCTATGACCCTGACAAGGGAACCGTGTATATTGACGGCAAAGACATTCGGCATGCAACGCTGATCAGTCTCCGCGAGCAAATGAGTATTGTGACGCAGGACACCATTCTATTCGCCGAAAGCATTCGGGACAACATCGCGTTTGGCCGGGCCGACTATGATGATAAGCGGGTACGGGACGCCGCGACCGCCGCGTATGCAGACCAGTTCATCAAGACACTGCCTGCAGGCTATGACACGGTTATTGGCGAGTCCGGCTGTAATTTGTCGGGAGGACAGCGGCAACGGCTTGCCATTGCGCGGGCCATTATCAAGGATCCCGCCCTGCTCATCTTGGACGAAGCCACCTCCAGTTTGGATACAGAAAGCGAACGGTTGATCCAAGAGGCACTGGACCACTTTGTAGAAGGCCGCACCACCATCGTCATTGCACACCGGCTGTCCACCATTCAACGTGCCGATCGTATTTTGGTCATGGACAACGGGCGCATTGTCGAACAGGGCACCATGGAGGCCTTGCTGGCACGTGACAGCCTGTACCGAAGGCTGCACGACACACAATTCAATACAAACCGGAACGGACAGTAGGCGTTCCGTCCGATTTTCGACCATTCACAATTATGAATAGGCCCAGGTATGTTTCGTGACCATAACAGCGTGTTTGTCGTTGCGTTCGCAATCATTGCGGCGATGTTTGTCGCCGCCTGCACATGCAATGATACTGCGGATGAGAGTACACCGCCGCCGGATACACGGGAACCTGTGGCCACGGATGAGGAGGCCCTTGATTATCTAACGGCCGAGATGCGTGTGGTGACCTTGGCCGGCAATCCGCTTCCGGGCATGATGCCGATTGCAACGCTCAAACCAAATGCCTTTGATCCGCCCGTTGCCACCGGGCCGGCGACCGATGCCGATGGCCGAAGTCGCATTCGCTTCCCTGCCGACAAACAAGTGGCGCTTCGGGCTTGGGACGACACTCTGCTGTATTTCCCCAACAACTTCTATGAAGTTTTGCCGAAGACCGGTGTGGTGCGTGACACCCTCGTGATCAGCATGGTGGAATCGGCGTCCATTGAGGCGGTGCTTATTGACAGACATGGCGAACCGGTCAAAAACGAAAACGCGGGCCTCATGTTGTTTCATCCCGTCCACGGGCCATGGTGGCCGGCGGAGGCCGACACGAACGCCGACGGCGCGGTTACCTTTTATCGGGTGCCTCCCGGCCAGTATGTGTTACGTATCAAGATTGCATCGGGCCCCGTCACCGATGTTCCGGAAACATTTATTCCACCCGGCGAAAGCGCCCATATCGGCCGCATTCATTTTGAATAGCCCGCAATAAAGCGTGGCCCGGTGCACGATTCATAACCGCAGGCTGAACACGTTCCTCACTCCCTTTTTCAGATAAGAGTACCTCAAAAAATGTGTCTTTCATGTTGTTGGGATTGATTCGTGGCTTTTGCTATACTCTGCGTACGGTGGGCGCATAACAGCACGGTCACTTTACTCGTCATGCGTCCTCTGTTTTATGCTGTATGCTGATGTTGTATCGGTGTCTGTGTCGCATTTTTGGCGCATGGAAAGGTTATAAATAGTGTTTAGTATATTACGCCATCTTCCTGGGCTATTTTCTCATGACATGGCCATTGACCTTGGCACCGCCAATACGCTGGTGTATGTCAAGGGACAGGGCATTGTGTTGAGCGAGCCGTCCGTGGTGGCCATCAATAAAGATACCGGTATCCCGCGTGCCGTGGGCAATGAAGCAAAGAACATGATCGGGCGCACGCCCGGGAACATTGTTGCGGTGCGTCCGATGAAAGACGGGGTGATTGCCGATTTTGAAATTACCGAGGCAATGCTCCGCCACTTTATCCAAAAGGTACACAATCGCAAGCGGTTGCCTGCTTGGCCCCGGGTCGCGGTAAGCGTGCCCTCGGGCATCACGGCCGTGGAAAAAAGGGCCGTTGTTGAAAGTGCCATTCAGGCGGGCGCGAAAAAGGTGTATATCATTGAAGAGCCAATGGCGGCTGCCATTGGCGCCGGATTGCCCGTACACGAACCGCAAGGTTGCATGATTGTGGATATTGGCGGCGGCACCACGGAAGTGGCGGTGATTGCATTGGGGGGCATTGTCTTTCCCAAATCCGTGCGTGTGGCGGGCGACGAGATGGACCACGCAATCATGCAGCACCTGAAGCGCACGTACAATCTGATGGTGGGCGAGCGTACCGCGGAAGAGATTAAAATGACGCTGGGCTCGGCGTTTCCGCTTAAAGAAGAAATGGAGATGCAGGTGAAGGGACGCGACCAGGTAATGGGGTTGCCCAAAGTGATCAGCATCACTTCCGAGGAAATCCGTGAGTCTTTGCGCGAGCCCGTCAATTGCATT
>SKQZ01000423.1 GCA_007118765.1 Candidatus Hydrogenedentota bacterium | reverse complement strand
TGCTGCTGACGGCGCAAATCGTTTCCATATCCCTTCACTACGGCGTTTACCGGTTTGGCGGCAACGCGGATCGGTTTAACCGGCAGGGGTGGCGGTTGCTGGTCTTCTTCGCGTTGATTGCGGCGGCTGCCGCCGTCGCGCCCGCGCACATCCTCAATGCCGCCCCCCTACGGTTTGCACTGATCTTCCTGTGGAACATTGTACGAAGCATTGAACAGGCGCAACGCAAGAACATTGTGCGCATCGTCGGCGAGCACATAAGGCGGTTGTCCGCCGGGTAATTGGGTGTGATAGAATGCCGACGCAACTCCCAACCACAAGAAAGGAACAACAATGAGCAAAATAACTGTGCGCGCCGGCATTGTGGGCGCTGGATTTTCCGCGCGATTCCATTACGAAGCGCTGCGACGGGTATACGGGGTGCAGGCGGATGTGCGCGGCGTGTATGCGCTGGACCGGGAACAGGCCGCCGCCTATGCGGCGGAGCGGGACATTACGCACTATGATTCGCTGGAGGCGCTGCTGGATGAGGTGGACGTCGTTCATTGTTGCGTACTGGTGGCCGGTCACGAGGAAGTGGCCGTGGCCGCGCTTGAACGGGACAAGTTTGTGATTGTGGAAAAGCCGCTCACCGGCTATTGCGGCGACGGCACCGAGGCGTTTCACGGAGACACCTTTCCCAAGGAAGACGCACTCGCCCACGGACTGGCCAGTGTGGAGCGCATGTTGGCCGCCGAAAAGCAAAGCGCGGGACGCATCTTCTATGCGGAAAACTGGGTGTACGCGCCGGCAATCCAACGGGAACGCGAGATTCTGGAGAAGACGGGCGCTCAGATCTTGTGGATACACGCCGAGGAGGCGCATTCAGGCTCCCATAACCCCACCTATGCCTATTGGAAATACTCGGGCGGGGGCGTGTTGATTGGCAAAGGGTGTCATCCGCTCACCGCAGCGCTTTATCTCAAGCGCGTGGAAGGACGCGCCCGCGACGGCAATCCCATACGCCCCAAAACGGTGTCGGCACGAACCCATGCGCTGACCCGGCTCCCGAATTTCCGCGATGAAGGCCACATCCGGCGCGACTATTATGACATTGACGACTTTTCGATGATGCATGTGGTGTTTGAAGACAACACCATCGCCACGGTGTTTGCTTCAGATATTATCATGGGCGGCATCCACAACTGGCTGGAAGTGGCGGCGAACAACCATCGCACCATTTGCAATATCAACCCCAACACCGCCATGCAGGCATATAACCCGCGGGAAGAGAACTTCAAAGACATCTATACGGTGGAGAAAATCGAAACGCGCCAAGGCTGGACGAATATGCCGCCTGACGAGGATTGGTTCACCGGCTATCCCCAGGAAATCCAGGCCTTCTACCAAACGGCGGCCTATGGCGACCCGCTTGAAAGCGACAGCCTCCTCGCCGCCGATTCCATATCCACCATGTACAGCGCGTATGTCTCCTCGGAACGGGGCGGCGCCGAAACGCCAATTCGCACCTTTGGCCCGGAAGACTGCGGGGAGGCGTCATGACAAACGAACAATGGCAACGGTTGTTGGCCTTGCTCGACGGGGAAACCTTTGACCCCATGCCCGCAGCCTTTATCATTGACAGCCCGTGGCTGCCCAATTGGGCGGGCGTGACCATCCTGGACTATTTTGCCAGTGAAACAACATGGCTGGAAGCGAATCTGCGCGCCGTGGAAACGTTCCCCGACGTGTGGTTTCTGCCGGGGTTCTGGTCTGAATACGGCATGTGTACCGAACCGTCGGCCTTCGGCGCAAAGTGCATCTGGTATGACGACGAGTTCCCCTTTGCCGAGACCATCTCGGACAACATCGAGCGGCTCGCCATGCTTGCGCCGCCGAATCCCGCCCGGGACGGACTGGCCCCGTTTATGTTGGCGCGCCTGCGTCTCATGGAACCGGCCATCATCGAAGCGGGACACGCCATCCGGTTTGCGGTGGCCCGCGGGCCGCTGAACATCGCCGCCTTTCTCATGGGCAATATGGAGTTCTTGGTCGCCATGCGTATGGAACCGGAAAAGACGCATGCGCTGTTGAGCGTAATCACCCGCTTTCTTGTGTCGTGGCTGCAACTCCAGGCCAAGACCTTCCCGTCCATTGATGGCGTACTGTTGCTGGATGATGTGGTGGGGTTTATCGGCGGCGATGACTTTACCTCTTTTGCGAAACCCTTTCTCAAGGACGCGTTTGAAGCGGTGGACGCATCCGTTCGCTTTTTCCACAATGACGCCAACGGCATGATATGTGGCCCTCATCTCGCGGAAATCGGCGTGAACCTGTTCAATTTCTCGCATGAACACCACATCAATGACATGCGTCGGGCGGTGGGCGATTCGGTCACCCTGCTGGGCAACATACCGCCGCGCGACGTATTGGCGCAGGGTACGCCGGAAGAAGTGCATCACGCCGTGACCCAACTGCGCCGGGAGATGGACGACCCCCGACGGGTGGTGTTGTCGTGCGGCGGCGGCATGCCCCCGGGGGTGACCACCGAAAACATCCGCGCCTTTCTCGCCGGTGTTGCACCGATGTAAACAACGCTTTAATTTGAAACAGCACTGTTTTGTGCTGCAACATCACATCTCCCCGCACCATACTCGCCATGCCGGTGTTACAGCCCCGGAAACCACGTAACCCGTGCAACTTCAATGTCTTGGAAAAACAGCCCCTCCGAACACGTGAATTGGCATCCAACTTGCCTTGAATAAGGCGACAGTTGAATTCCATGCGACACATGGAAGCAAACAAGGCAAACAACCGACAACCATCGTGTTAGAAAGGAGGAATTGCCATGACGACGTTTTTCTGGGAGCCCCTTCAAGGGCTGGAAGCCATCAGGCGTGAGATGGATCAGTTGCTACAGCAATACGATACGCCCCGTGGACGCATCGCGCGTTCGGCCTTCTTGCCGGGAGTGTCTGCGCGCACATACCCGCTGACAAACATCAGCGAAGACAAAGACAATGTGTATGTGGAAGCGCTGGCGCCCGGCTTGAATCCGGAGACCATCGAAGTGACGGTATTGCGCGACCAGCTGCGAATTGCCGGTGAGAAGACGGCCATCAACCCCGATATCAAGGCGGAGGCCTTTCATCGCAGCGAACGCGGCGCAGGCCGATTCACGCGCGTCATCGCCTTGCCCACGGAAGTAGACGGCGACAAGGTGAAGGCAGAGTACAAGAACGGACTGCTGCTGCTGACGTTGCCGAAACATGCCGAAGCAAAACCGAAACAGATTGCCGTAAAGGTAAGCTAACCATTGGGGATAAGCATCCATAACAACGAGAGGAGGTGTCCATGATGAAAGAAACAACGGTACCGGCCAACACGGAAAAGACGGCGCCCGACACACGGGAAGAGACACGTACGTTAACCCCGCCGGTGGATATTTTTGAGACCGAAAACGGCTTGGTGGTGGTGGCGGATTTGCCGGGCGTTGAAAAAGATCAGATTGACGTGAATGTCGAAAAGAACGTGCTGACGCTGAAAGCGACCGCGAAGCATCTGCTGGACAAAGACCTTGCGCGGCAAGAGTATCAGCTGTTGCCCTTCTTCAGGCAGTTCCAGTTGAGCGACGCCGTGGACCAGTCCAAAATTTCGGCTGAAATGAAATATGGTGTGCTCACCATCCATCTGCCGAAAGTGGCGGAGCAACAGCCCCGAAAGATTGATGTGCAGGTGGCGCAATAACACGGTCAGCGTCGCCAACCGTACGAAAGCATGTGAGTGAAAGGAGGTGTCTACTGTGAGAGACTTAATGCCCACAACATGGAGAACAGGCGCGAACGACCTGCGCGACTGGGTGATGCAGCGGGTTGACCGTTGGTTGCCCGAGCG
>SKQZ01000370.1 GCA_007118765.1 Candidatus Hydrogenedentota bacterium | reverse complement strand
TCCGTGGAAGAACTGGACTTTGGCGAGACGGAAACCCTGCTCGAATTTGAATTATACAATGCCAATCCCAACCGCGATGAGATTTCGGTGTCGCTGGTGGCGTCCGACCCATGGATAGAAATAGAGCCGGGCGAGGCTGTGAGTGTGGCGCCGGAAGAAGATGATGATGGCGAACTTGTTTATGACGCCACAACCATTACGGTGACACTTGATCGTACCGCACTGGCCGACGACCCTGTGGAAGGCTTTATAGAAATTACCGGGAAACGGTTGAAAAAAGAGCGCATTCCCGTTTTTGCAAAACCGCCTTATGAAGCCATTGCGCTCTCCAAGGATGCGCTGGTGATGGGGGGCGACGAGAATCATCTTGAGGTGACGGTAACCAATGTAAACAAGAAGGCCGGGCGGGTGGACGTGTATGCGACGGCTGACCAGCCATGGATTGACATCAACCGCCGCGCTTTGGCGCTTGACGGACGGAATGCTTCCGCAACGGTTGTCGTCGGCGTTAAGCGTGCGACGTTAACCGGCGGCTATCACGAAGGACGGGTACTGTTTGAGGCGGCGGGTTATGTTTCCAAGAAACTGGACGTAATTGTCTTTCAACCATATCAGGCCATTGTCACTTCCAACCAGCTGCTGGATTTTGAGCGCAATGAGCGGCCGCTTCTGATGGAAGCGTGGAACGGCAACAAGGAGTTTGAATCCCTGGAGATCACGGCGACTCCGTCACATCGCTGGATCGAAGTTTTGCCAACATCGGTGACAAGCGCCGCGCCAACGACCGTTATTGATCCCGTGCTTGAGCAACCGGTCACCACCTATGATAAACGCCAACTGCTTGTTGTTATCAATCGGCGGCGGCTGGAGGCGGGCAATCATGAGGGATACATTTTGTTCGAGGCGGATTCGCCGCTTGTAGCGTCCCGCTCCGTTACGGTGCGTGTGGTGCAGGACGACGATCCACCGGACAGAAGTGGCGAGCTATACATTGAAAATCCCAAGGCGTTGTATTCCCACCCCTATCTTGTAGACTTTGCCTTCGGATTGACGGATGCAAACGGGGACGGATTCGTGGCCGAACCGGCGCAACTGACCGTGGGCGCATTTGAGAACGGGGAAAATGTTACCCAACTTGTTCAGCCGGTGTTGCATCGTGGCGCGGCACGGCAGCTGCGCGCGGAAATTGTGATGGATTATTCGATTGGAATGCGTTTGAATCCGGCAGCCATGGACGACATGGAATATGCGGCAACGGAGTTGTTTTTGCCCACCTTGCCCGAAGAAGCTTTGGTGGGGGCGACGCTATATTATCGTGATGATCTCGATGCGACGCGGATAGCTCCCTTTACCTTGGACCATGACCATGTGGCAGCACAGATTGCAGCCATCCAATCCGATATGATTGGTTCTTTTTCCTCGGGTTCGCGTATGCTCGATACCGTACACAGGGCGGTGCGCCGTTTTGACCGCGAGAATGTAATTGACGAGGAACGGTTTATTCTCTTGCTTGCCGGTTCGGGAGACACGTCAAGCATTGAGACCGTGGAGCGTGTGATACAGGTGGCACAACAGCGACATGTCAAGATTCACGTTGTTGGTTTTCTTAACGACAGCGAGGGCGCTGCCATGATGCTTGATCTTGCCGCCAGCACCGGCGGCGTGTATTTGCCTGTTGGCGCCGCCGAAGAACTCCCGCGCATTATCGGGCTTATTGTGGATGGTCTGGACGCCAACTATTTGCTCCGCTGGGCCACCCTCAAGCGTAAGGATATCTCTGTAGCCCCTGGTTTTTCCGTGGCCTTCACTTCGTATCCGGCCATCCATACGGCGGACGAGCCTTTTAATCCCCAGCAAATTGCGGGCGACGTGCTGGAAGGGCGGCTGCGCGTGGCAACATCCCAAAGCGGTGACAATGCCTCGGCTTTGTTGCGTGCTGAATATATGCCGCGGTACATCACCCGGCTTCGCCTCATAATTCTTGCGTCACTGCCGTTCACAGTAACGCCGGTTCCCGTGGGGAACAGCGGTCTGGTTGAACATTGGCACATGGTTCGTCAAGACCGGGAGGACGGTGTTGTCATTATAGACCTGAGCAGTCCGGATGGGACAGAGTTGCCTTTTGCGACGTTCGGCGGTTTGCTGCGTTTTGATTTTGAAGGCGTCCCGCCCGTTGAAGAGCCCTTGTTTACCCAACTTGAAGTGGACAATGATATTGAAGAGTATAGTGGCGATCAGTTTTTCACCATAGTGATGTAATGATGAAGGACCGAAAACAGCATCGGCGCTTATAGGCCTTCACCATCGGCGTTTGCGGCATAGACAGCGTATGCAGGTGCGGGTTGGGCAGGGTAATGACGAAGATTGGTAATGACGACAGAAAGGGATGAATGATGTGCGCGCTTGTTTATGGTTTATTGCCGGTTGTGATGCTTGTGGCTTCGGCAAATGCAACGGAATCGGTTGAGCATGAGTACGACTTGGTGATATACGGGGGCACATCCGCCGCCATCAGCGCGGCGGTGCAGGCGCGACGCATGGACTTGGAGGTGGTCGTAGTCGGTCCCGACAAGCATCTGGGCGGATTGAGCAGCGGCGGCTTGGGTTGGACGGATACGGGCGATAAAACCGTTATCGGCGGCTTGGCCCGCGAGTTCTATCACCGCGTATGGCAGCATTATCAGGATGACGACGCATGGCGTTGGCAGGCGCGTGAAGAGTACGGCAACCGGGGTCAGGGCACGCCCGCCATGGACGGCGAGTTTCGTACCATGTGGATATTTGAACCCCATGTGGCCGAGCAGGTGTTCGAAGACCTCGTCAAGGAATATGACATACCGGTGTTCCGTGATGAATGGCTGGACCGTGACAATGGGATCGCCATGGAAGACGGACGCATTACGGCCATCACCATGTTGTCCGGCAATACTTATCGGGGCCGCATGTTCATGGATGCCACCTACGAGGGTGACCTGATGGCGGCGGCGGGCATTTCCTACCATGTCGGTCGCGAGGCGAACAGCGTATACAATGAGACCTTGAACGGCGTACAAACAGAGCGGGCCATCAGCCATCAGTTTGAGTCCTTTGTAGACCCGTACATTGAACCGGGCAACCCGGAAAGCGGTCTGTTGCCGCGTATCCATGATGAGTGTCCCGGCGAAGATGGCGAAGGCGATCACCGGGTACAGGCCTACAATTTTCGTGTGTGCCTGACCACCGTGCCGGAGAACAGAAAACCATTCCCGAAACCGGACAACTATGATCCCATGCAGTACGAGCTGTTGGCGCGGTACATAGAGACGGGATACCGCGGCATGTTCCGCAAGTTTGATCCCATCCCCAACGACAAGACGGACACCAATAATTTCGGGGCGTTCTCCACGGACAACATCGGCATGAACTACGACTACCCCGAGGCGAGTTATGAACGGAGACGCGAGATCATTCAGGAGCACGAAGACTATCAAAAGGGCTATTTCTGGTTTTTGGCCAATGACCCGCGTGTGCCCGAGGACATCCGCGCCGAAATGAGTGAATGGGGATTGGCTTTGGATGAGTTTGTGGAAAACGATCATTGGCCGCATCAGATTTATGTGCGCGAGGCGCGGCGTATGATAAGCGATTTCGTGGTGACGGAGAGGCACTTGCGACGACAAACACCCACGCCGCGTCCTGTCGGAATGGGTTCATATAACATGGACTCGCATAACACGCAGCGCTACGTGGCCTACGACGAGGAAGGCCGGGGATATGCGCGCAACGAGGGCGACATTCAAATCAGTCCGGGCGGTCCCTATCCGATAGATTACGGCGCCATTGTGCCGAAACAGGAAGAGTGCAGCAACTTGTTTGTGCCGGTATGTGTGTCGTCGTCGCATAT
>SKQZ01000074.1 GCA_007118765.1 Candidatus Hydrogenedentota bacterium | reverse complement strand
AGTTTCATGACATCGAATCGCTCGGCGGGTAGTGCTTTCAGCCTCATCAGCAAGTCTGGATTCAGGAATGCAGAGTTGCTGGCAACGTTCTTGCCGTACTCTGGGTTGGCACTGGCCTCTTTCAGGGCATCGATCACGACGAACAATTCCCGTCGCAGATCATGAGCTTCGGCCACAAGGTAGGAGATGTCCAAGTTCAGTGATGAAACCATCTCTGAGAGATCCGGGTCGCCAATGCGCCTTATCGCTCCAACAAAACGACGCGCAATATCAAGAAATCCGGCAGTATATGCATACTGCATATCGGGATCGTCACTTGGCCCGCACTTTTCGAGAGGGAACTGCTCAAGATCGTCGGCAAGTTTTATAGATAGATCAAGTGCTGCTGTCATCAATTACTCCAGCCTAACAACAATTAGATTGACCCGCATAAGATGCGTAGGCTAGTCTTCTTGTCCGTATAAGACGCCTCGGGATACGTCGTTCCGAATACGTCAACATATTGTGTCTTAATGTTTTCCCGACAGTTTGGTGATTTAGATCAGCGTTTTATGCGGATTGGCATAAGGCCACCGGCATAGACCGTCCATGGTGCTGTGGACTCCGTGGTCTCCTTTGTTTAACACATGGGTGTAAATCATGGTCACGCGGTACCTTGGCTACTACAGGCGAACCGCCAAATGAACCGTACCACAAGCATTGTCCGAAAAACAAATGCACTATCCCATCGTCTTATACTGTGGTGCCTACGTCGTTATCGCTGCGAATGGAGATCGTTTATGCGTGCATACTGTCAGCAACATAAGAGTGTCGTCATCGCGAGCAACGCGACGCGATCTCATTACAACGTCCTTGCGAATAATGGGCAGCGATCTCATGTCCCAGATTGCGTCGGCTTGCTATCTCCCATCATGTGTGCTACACTTAATGTGCCCGGCTCCTGTGGGGTTGGCAACGCTGAATCAGCGACCTTCCCGCCTTTGGCCGGGTTTTCTATTATCACATCTTCAATTCGATATCTGTGCATCATTTTGCTATTCTTGCCGCCGTTCGGCATGGTTACACCAGAGCGGAATCATGGCCGTACGTCATGGGTGTAGTATCATCACAGATACTGAATCTACCGGAACAGCGGGATCGGGGGATTTATTTTTGTCCCGCATAGGATTCGCGTATGTATGTAACCATAGTTCGTGTTGCTGTTCTACTTGTTTTGTTGTTGCCTTTCATGATGTTGTTGGTGGGCCCGTGGCCAGTCTATAGGGACACACAATACGAAGAACAGTCCTACTTTCAAGACGCCTTGAACACGATAGAACAGCAGGCTTCCAAGCCGCGGGTTTGCCGTCCTTTGTACGCGGGATGGGCCACGCACGACATGACGCCTGAAATTGGAACACCGATGGCCGGGCACGTAGACCGTTCCAATCGAAAACGTTCTACGGGTATTCATGCCCCGCTTTATGTAAAGGCGTTGGCGTTGGGCGATGGCGACAAGACCGTGGTTATTGTAAGCGCCGACATATTGCATACACTGCCAAATCTTATTGAGCGTATTGCGGAACGGGTGGCGACGAAAATTCCAGTAACCGGTGATATGTTACATTACCATGCGACCCATACACACTGTGGCCCGGGTGGTTTTGTGCCCGGCCTTTTGAATGGCTTCGTGTATGGCGCTTACGATGTGCGTCACTTGGATTCTTTGGCCGATGTTTTTGTCCTCGCTATTGTCGATGCCTATAACAATATGATGCCTGCCCGGTTCGCGCATGGACAGGTGGAGGCACAGTACTATATCATCAATCGGGTTCGTATCGCGGGAACAGACCCGGTGCTGCACTATGCCGTATTTGAAAATGAGGCCTTGGAGCGATGCATAGTGATGCGCTATTCCGCCCACGCAACCATTTTTAGTGCGGAGATGCTTGAATTCAGTCCTGATTACCCGGGCGTGATGCAACGCGAGGTCGAAGCAAGCACAAATGCAACGGCCATTTTCCTTGCAGGCGCTACGGGTTCAATGGCGCCGCGATGGGTGGACCCAATGCCCCTTGATGAGGCCGTTCAGTTTGTCGGGAGCGGCTTGGCGAATCTGCTTATTTCCGAAGTTACCGGAGACCTTTGTTTCGCTGATGAGGCAATTATGTCATCGATGACGGCTACATTTGAGACGCCACCACTTCAAATACGCCCTCGGAGCCCCAATTGGCGGGTATCGCCTGTCCTTACCCGTCTTGCCGGATTGAAACCGCAGGGTCGTCTGCAGGCTTTACGAATCAATGATATGTTGCTTGTCGGTTTCCCTTACGAGGTTAGTGGCGAAACCAGTATGGAGTGGCAAGAGTGGGCGCGTCGTGATGATGTTACGCTGTGGGTTACCAGCAACTCCGGCGCTTTCTTGGGCTACCTGTCACCTGACCGGTATTACAATGACATGGATGAAACTGGCCGTTTGCCATACGAGACGGGGATTATGGGTTGGACCGGGCCCCATACAGAGGCCTATATAACCCGCTTGTTACAACATGCCTATGGGCAATTGATGCAAGGTTCTCCAAAGCAGTAGGTGCAAACGCCATCCCCCCGGAAATAGCAGATGGGCATGATGGTTTTTACGCGTTACGAAATTGAATTTTCGAGTCGGGATGCCGCGTCTGTGGCTTGGAAAGGCGGCGGGGGTGGGTCAGTCATGGGGTGTGTTGGTGTTCAGTTGGTTGGTGTGGCCTGTGGCGCGGTGTCGCAGGCGCCGTATGCGGGGCAGGATGATGCGATAGGCGGCCACGGCCGCCAACATGCCGCAGAGGATGGCAATGATGGTCTGGTTGGTGGGCAGGTCGGTTTTGTACGAGGCATAGAGGCCCACGAGCGTAGCGAGGCAGGCGGTCAGTGCGCTGATCAGCATGGTTGCCCACAGTCGGTTGGCGATTAACAGGCCCATCATGGCGGGTACGGTGAGATAGCAAAATACCAGCAAGGAACCGCCTGCTTGGGATGCGCCCGATGCGGCCAGTCCCAACAACAGAAAAAAGAGCAGTTCCCATATCGTGGCTTTCAGTCCGACTGCGCGCGCTTGGTCACGGTCCAGAAAACTGAACAATATGGGCCGGAAAAAGAGCAGGAAACAGATGAATACGCCGCCCAACAAGAACAACAGGTGCCAGAAGTCGCGTTGGCTTGCCACAATGAGATCGCCGTACAACAGCGCCTGCACTTCGGTGAGTCCGAAGCCGCTCTTGGACACAATGAGGATGCTGATTGCTGCGGCGAACACATAGATAGCGCCGAGCACCGCGTCGCGGGGCACGCGCCGTGATTCGTAGGGGTAGGCCAGCAGCGTGACCGTCAGCATGGTCATGAGCAATGCCCCGGTCATGGGCGGCGCGCCGAGCATGAATGCCAGCGCGATGCCGGCGGCGGCGCTTTGGGTGAGCGCGATGCCGATGAACACCACGCGCTTGAGCACCACAAACACGCCCAGCACGGAACAGACCGTTGCCATGATCAGCCCGGCGCCGATGGCGTAGGGAAACACATCAAACAATACGGCAAGGTCATCCATCATGGGTACAACACTCCGTCGGCGCCATGGTGGCAATGAAGCGATGCGCTTCGGAGGCATCCACGATAACGGCGCGGCCATGTTCCACCACACACGCCTGCGGCGCAACAGACAACACCGTCTGCGTTCCGTGGCATGCCACAAGCACTGTCTTGCCCTGTTGCTGATTTAATTGCAACAGACGGGCAACAATATCCTGCTCCGACGGGGCGTCCAATTCCGAGGTGGGTTCGTCCAGCACCAGAATATCCGCGCCCGAGGCAAGCGCCCGCGCAATAAGCGCCTTTTGTTTCATGCCCCCCGAAAGTTCACGGTAGTTTTT
>SKQZ01000371.1 GCA_007118765.1 Candidatus Hydrogenedentota bacterium | reverse complement strand
GGTACACAACGCCTCTTCATCTGTCAATATCTCGAAGTCAGGTTCCGTAATAACCCGGTCCTTCTCCAGCAGCCATCGGCTCAGCCAGCGGGCTGCCCCTTCGCGCAGGGGTTGGGAAAAACCGTGCGTGGCATCATGTTCGATAATGTCCACCCGTTCGGCATACCCCAACCGCGTAAACAAGCGTTTCGCCTCGCGAAAGGTTTTCCATGTGCCCTCAATATCAAAGAAATCCTGGGTGGCGGCACAAATCAACGTGGGTTTCGGAGCACGCATGTGGATGTAATCGGCATGGTCCATGCCGAACGCGACCTGTCCGAAAATGTTTTGTTCCGCATCTTGCGCCCCGATGGTATGTAACAAGCGCTCAAAGGACGTGAGGTAACAGGAGGGCGCCGCGCATTGGATGCGATCATCAAGAGCCATCAAATAACTGGTAAGCGTACCGCCGCCGGAATTGCCCGTGCACCCAATGCGCTCCGCAATAATATCGTCACGGCTTTCCAGATAATCAATGGCGCGTATTCCGTCCCAAATCCGGTAGGTCGCAGTGTTTACGCCGGTTAATATGGCGCCCACCCCCAGCAACGTATGTTCAAGGGTGGCCCCGAACTCCGGCGTGCCATCCGGCTTCAAATAGGTATAGCGTTCGCCCTGGCTTATTGGGTCGTAGCAAAAGGCCGCCATGCCGTTTGCCGCAAGCAACATGGACGCCCGTTGATAGGCTTCCGCCGCCTTGCCCGTTGCAGCATGACCGCAGGGAACAATAACGCCCGGCCACGGCCCCGGCGTTGTTGGCAGAAACAAAAGACCGGTGACATAGTGACCGGGCCGACTTTCGAAGATGACTTTTTCATAGGCAAACTGTTCGCGGCGGCCCTGATCCACCGTGCGTGCGTTTAACGGCGTCCGCTCCGGAAACCCGCCGAGCTGCTCTTCAAAGAACGTTCTCATCCGGCCTTGATAAACCGCAATATCTTCAGGCGATTCCAGCGCCTCGAATCTCTCTGTACGTGCTTCATCGAACGCCGTGGTCATGGAGAGAAAATAGCGGTTCATCATTGTCCAGGCGGGCTGGTCGTCAATCTCGCCCTGGAGCACATCAAAATCGCCTGCCACGGCCAGCGAAGCCGTCAACACAAGCACTGCCATAGTCAACGTAGTCATCATCATTTCCTGCTTTCCGGTGCAGGCGCGGCCCACACCATTACCCAACCACACCGCGCCATTTGTTTACATACCGGGGTTGGCTGCCACAGCGCACAGTCCCGGAAAGAAAAGAACATCAACACGCCCATGACACGGCAACATACATTCTTATTGGCTGTCGCTCAAAGCGCCAGCACACTATCCATTCTATCTGATATTTCCTGCATGCGCTCTTTGCCGCCGCCGGGAACTTCGGCGGTTATCCAGCCGTTGTAGTCAATGGCGACAAACTCGCGGCGCACCGCTTCCCAATCTATGCTTCCTTCGCCCAATTCGACATCGAAACCCTTCCAAAGCCCTTCATTGTTTTGCTTCTCCCGGCAATATTCCTTGATATGGACGCGTTTGATGCGTTCACCCAACACCGGGATCCAATGCTCGGGATATGCGAAGCGCACCACATTGCCCACATCAAAATACGCGCCCGCATAAGGGCTGTCCAACTCGTCCACATACCGCGCCATTTCAAGAGGGCTCAATAAAAAGTTGTTCCATACATTCTCAACCAACAGATGCACCTCTTTTTCCTCGGCATAGGGGAGTGCGTCTCGGATGATGCCCTGGGTGCGCTCATAGTTTTCCTTATAGGGCATGTTTTCATTTACACGGCCCGCCACCAACAGTACGGCGGTGGCGCCAACAGCGGTGGCCAAATCAACAGCGCCGTCTATGTTATCCACGGAACCAAGCATAACACTGTGTATGGGCAGTTCGGCCTCCTCGGAAGCGCGGCGCATCTCGTCGGGGTCTTCCGGATCGCGAAACCGTATTTCAAGCCCTTCAAACCCAACCTCGCGCAAGATTTTATACTTGTCAACCACGGGCGCATTGCTTTGGAACATGTTGTATATGACAGACTTTTTCGCACGGCCCGCCAAGGGCGCGGTGGCAGCCGACGCAACATGCCAGGGCGCGACTGAGGCCGCAACGGTTGCCGCTGCCGCCGTTTTCATAAATGTACGCCTGTCCAAGCCTTCGGGAATTCGTTGGTTACGCATTCGGATGTCCTCCTGTACAGTTTTTGCCTTTGCACGCCACACGGATTCGCAGGCGCAGGAAACGACTTGCTATAGACTACCTCTTTTGCCCGACACATTTCCATTTGCTTGCTTGCACACATCATGCAAACAAAAAGGCGGCGGAAACGCCCTCGGGGTCTCCGCCGCCAATAGATTCGACGAATGGCTAGCCCGGATATTTCATCAGGTTTCGTCGTGAGCCTGTGAAGATTGCGCCAGAGCAGGTGCTTTGCGCAGGCTGCCGGCTGACAGCGTGTTATTACACGTCGAAGTCGGCGGACAAGCAAAACGCCTGATATGTAAGGTTCGCGGGCGCAACCCCGCCACGGCGGGGTGAAATATGCGGGCTAGTCCACGTTCAGCACTTCCGCGCCGCGCCCTTGCGCTATGAGGGAAGTGTAGGTCTTGAGCGCCTCTTGTGTCGCGGGGTCGTTCAAGTACACGGTTTGTCCTTTTTCGGCAGACATATACGCCGCTTGACACAGTTTTGTCACCTCAAGCCCGTAAGCGAAATTCAGGAAGCCGTCTTTCCCTTGTCGGAAGCATTTGACGGCATCTGCAATTTCGTCAACATAACCATACAAATCGGCCTCGTTGGTTTCCACCGTAAGCAGTCCGCGGCTTGCGGTAGCCTTTTCGAGTGCGGTTTCGCTGTCCGCCACAGCCTCGGCGGCATCATCGCCAATAAACACTTCAAGGGGCGACCGCAACGAGTTCTGCTCGAAAGCATAGCCAGGTCCCAGTCCATCCATTAACAGACGAAGCCCCTGCTTGTCATACATCCATGAATTGGTAAACTGCGCCTGCACCAACTGTCCGGTTTCGGGGTTCTTGAACGTGACCATGCCCGTGGCAAAGTCTTCCGCCGGCGTTTTGCTGTAATCCACGCCCATACGTTCGAGCAGTTGCTTACGATATTTGGGCACGCCCCATTTCAACAATGAGGTAACCGCGCTCACGGAAACAGGTTCGAGGAACGTGACCGGCTTGCCAATGGGGGTCAACACAAACCAACCCACGGCAATGGAATGACATCCCATGTCAGACAAAACGCCGCCGCCCTGTTGCGTGGGATCCCAGAACCAGCCTTCATGCGGACCGGCATGCTCTTCGGCACTGCGTGCCAAGGCCATTGGGCCCATGCTTTGCTGCACCGGCGCCAACTGTTCCATCTGGGCACGAATGCCTTTCATGAAAATCTGGTTTTCAAAATAGGCCGTGGGCAGTTTCGCTTCGTTGGCCAAATCAACCAGCTGTTGTGCCTCTGCCACCGTGCGACCAAGCGGTTTCTCACAGATAATGCCCTTTAACGGCGCGCCCGCTTTTGCGGCCTCAACAATCTCCGTCATAATCTGAATACGCGCAAAGTTTGGCGCGAAAATGGCAACTGCATCCACATTCTTGCACAGTTCGGCGATGGAATCGTACACAACGCACGTGCCGATATCGCTCTGCTTTGCGATTTCGGCCAATTCCTCGGTGCCTTTCAACGCATATACGCCGGCAAGTTCAACGTCACGTATTTGTGCCATTGCCTTCGCCTGAAACTTGGCAATAAAACCGGCGCCAATAAAACCTAGCTTAAAGTTCGCCATAATACACTCTCCTTCCGCATGCTGCGGGGTTGTAAATCCATGTGTCCTTGGCCCACATATTACTCGC
>SKQZ01000112.1 GCA_007118765.1 Candidatus Hydrogenedentota bacterium | reverse complement strand
TGATGTCGCCCGACAGGGGAATGTCGAACATCCAATTACGCAGACGCGACGGTTCGGAATCGCCCATGCAACGGCGGGTCAGGCGGCTGCAAAAATAATAGAACTGGCCGCACACGGGTTCGCCAATAAACCCCTCATGAACCAAGCGGGCCGCCTCCATAAAATGTTCGTCCACCCGGGTCTGAAAATCCACCCATGCGCTGCACTTGGCGCTGTTGCGTTTGGCCGCCTCTACAATGGCCTGGCATCCGGGCACGTCTACGGCGATGGGCTTGGCCAGAAACAGGTGTTTTCCCGCATCCAAGGTAGCCACGGATTGTTCCGGATGATAGTAGGGGGGACTCTCCACAGCCACGGCGTCTACGGCGCCCTGTACCAATTCCTTGTATCCGTCCAGACCGACATGGCAACGGTCCGGCGCCACTTCGAGCACACGCTGCGCCTCTTCCACGCGGTCACGGAAATAATCGTGGGCCGCCACCACTTTCACGTTGGCGTGTTCTTCAAATAGCCGTCCGAGCCATATTCCGCGCTGCCCACACCCGACCATGCCGAGCTCAATGTTGCTGTTGGCCTGGTACCCGCGGGCGGCAGCGGCAGGAAGCACCGTAAACGCGGTGGATGCGGCAGCCGCTTTCAGAAACGTACGACGTTGCATTTCTTCATGGTTCTTGTCCGACATGGTATTTCCCTTTCGCTACTGTGTTTGCTGGAACATCGTGCGTATGAACGCGGCATTACGCCTGAAACTGGCTTCAACATTATCATTGAGCACCGCTGTTTCCAACGTTATCCATCCTGAATATTGAATGTCACGCATGGCCGCAGCCACAGCGTCCATATCCACACGCCCCTCGCCCAGGGCATAACCGCCGTCCTTAAAATGAATCTGACACATGAGCGCATCCAGTTGGCGAATTTCAGCCGGGACATCATAACCATTATATGTCGAATTGCCAATATCATAATACACCTGCACGGCCGGATGTCCGACCCGTTCGACAATGGCCATGTTTTCTTCCGCTGACAGGGTATTTTCCAAACCCAGGATAACGCCCGCCTCCTCCGCGATCGGCGCGGCGGCAATGAGCCGTTCCACCGTGGCGTCCACCTCGGCTTCCTTCAGTCCGCCGCCTCGGCGCAGCAAGCCGCCGGAATCACGCAGGTCGCCCTTGCCGAAAAACGCGAGCAGGATGACCTTGGTGCCCAAATCGGCCGTGGCTTCAATGGTTTGTTCAAGCCATGCCGGGGCACGCGGATCCGTGGCAAAAGGATAATTGTTCAGGCAGCCCATGGCAACAGACGAAATCTCCAGCCCCGTCTCCTCCATGGCGCTTTTGTAGGCTTGGCGAAGGGCGGGGTCGGCAATGTCCATGGTTTCGCCCACATCACCTGTGGCGGATATTTCCACGCCGTCCAAGCCAATGTCCTTGGCCAGTGCAAGGCTGTCGGGCGTGTTCGCCACGCGCAGCGACCAATCACATGCGCTGATCTTAAACGTCACCGCCCCGTGGGCCTTCATGTGCATTAGTGTCGCCAGCCCGGCCATTCCCCAAACACCTGCTTTTAAGAAATCCCGCCGTGTGACAGCCATTGTCATCCTCCTTTGTTATTTTTCACAAACAACCACAAGCCAAGCGACTAATTGTTGCCTTGGTTCAGAAATAGAAACAATCCTTCTTTACCGGGGGCTACAATATCCTTCCAGCCATTGCCGTTGACGTCTTCTATCCAGAAGTAAATGCCCACGCCGCTGGCTTCGCCCGCCGGACCGTAATCAATGTTATAGCGCGTAAACTCGCCGCCGTCGATTTTATAGTACGACACGAACACGGGATCGTCCGCGCCGGGATCGTTGCCGTTGTGCGCGTAATAGCGTTTACCGGTCACAAGGTCCAGGTTGCCGTCATTGTCAATATCGGCCAGTTGAATATCATGGAACTGGGACCGTTCCATGTCAATATCATGCCGCGTCCATGTGCGGTTGCCCTCATCGTCGCGCCCCTGTTCCATCCAGTATAGTCCATAATCATGCCCCTCGCCGACAATAAGGTCCGCCATGCCATTGCCATTCACGTCATGCACCAGAATCGGCACACTGGCCAACCCGAAGTCGAAGACGTCGTGCCACACCCATCCGTCAAGGTTGTTCAGTGGGTCTTCCGGCGCTTCCAACCATCCGGTGGCAAAAACCAAATCCACACGTCCGTTGCCGGTAATATCTCCGCAACCAAGCCCGTGACCCCCACCGCCAACCGGGATCGTATGCTGCTTAAACTCGCCAGTGCCTTTGCCGTCCTCATCGCGCACCAACTGAAAAACATGCACCGGATTGGTAACAGGCAACACCTCCATGTGGCCGTCGCCGTTGACATCACAAAAGAGGCAACGCTCCACATTGCCCACATCCGCAACATGGCGGGTTTCCCATTCGCCCTTATCGCCGGGGTTTTCGCGCCAGATAAGCGCTTCGTTCCACCAGCCGCCACTGACAATGTCAAGATACCCATTGCCGTTGACATCCATGGGATAGTTGGAAAAACAGTCGTAATAGGTGTCCACGTATCGAATGTCGGCGACTTTGTGTGATGTTGTAAAGTCCGGGCCTTCATACCAATAGCCGCCGGAAAATATGTCGAGTACGCCATTGTTGTTCACATCAAACACGGACGCCGCCTCATAGGTGCGCTCGCTGAGGTGTACCCGTTCAAAGCGCAGCGGGGTCGGGTCGGCCAGAGCAGCAGCCGAAACAATAATCGCAGTGATTAAGATAGATTTAAACATCCTGAACTCCTTGTGATTTGCAGTACATGAAAGGCCGCGGCGCCATCGGCGCCTGCACTACAGGGAATGACCTCTTATTCAACAATTTCAAATTCCAGCGGTCTGCCGTCGGGGTGGGTAAGGCGCATGGTAAACGCCCAGCCACCCAACAGCTGTGTTATCTGGCTCAGGATAACATTTTTGCCGTCACGCAAGGTAATCTCGGCAATATTCTGATCAATATCATAGCCTCTATCGGCGTCAATCTGAAATACTTCTTCGCCGTTTACCCATACGCGTATACCGTCGTCGGAACCCAGACGCACCTGGGCCGGACCGCCTTCATCCACCTTGATTTCCGCATATGCGAAGGCCACCACGTTCTCACTGGGGGAAACATGCGTCATGAGGTCGAAGAGCGCTGCTGCGTCGGTGCTCTCCCGGCGCTCCCACGCCAAGGTCTCACCGTCAACCTCATAGGTGTCTGCAAGAGACACCTCCGGCTCGCCGATAAAATCAACTTCAAACCCACTGTTGGGATTCCACGGAAAAGGTCCCGTCATCCACCATTGATTGATATAGCCGAGGGAACGCGCAAATGCCGGATTAGGGCCGTGTGCACGCATTGCGTGAACGGCGTGCCGTACCGAATCTTCAGTGGTGAGGCGCGGCATAATCTCTTGCATGAGCTCAAGACCCTCCGCTTCGCGCCCCGCTTCCATGGCATTCAACGCCACGCCTACCATGGTGCTGACGGGCAAACTCTCAACATCGTCTTCGGCCAGCATATCCAACACGACGTCATACGCTTCCGGTACGGGGAAGCGGCGTATGCCCTCAAGCGCCGCCCGGCGCATCGTCTCATCATCGGTGTTGCGGTAAATGGCCAGATAGGCCCGCCCCGCATTGGCGGCATCGCCTTGTTGTCGCAGCACGCGCGCCAATGTATACAAATGCTCCACAAGCGTCTCGCGCTCCGAGTCGTCGAGGGCATCATCCGCCAGCAACCGTTGGCATACCGACGCGGCCTGAGGCAGACCGGAAGCCGCAAGCGCAGCATGGGCAGCGCTTCGAACATGTGCCTCGTCATGAAGGGCGTACGCTTCCAAAACCTCCAGGAACAGGGGATCG
>SKQZ01000188.1 GCA_007118765.1 Candidatus Hydrogenedentota bacterium | reverse complement strand
TCTTGATGCGCCGCCGCCGGCGCCCCGGGAGGCTGTGCCGCGTGCGCCCGCTGATGAAATGCCCCGACCGGATGAGACAAGGCCCATGTTCAACGCTGAAACCGAGGTGCTGGATATTGATGACACACCGTCCGCGCCTTCTCCGGAAACGCTGCAAGTGGCGGAGCGCCTTGCCGGGGAGGCGGTGGAACGTGTTCATGATATCGCACCTGAACCGGAACGGGCGCGCATCATGGATACGCGCATCCTTGAAATCGCGGAAACCGACGCACGCCGCGAAATTGATATTGCGCGGCGACTTGTGCGCCCCAGCCCGGAACACACGTTGCCGATGGAGGCGCTTCCGGCATTGCGAAGTCGCGACCCGGGACGTGAGGACATCGCACTGGAGCCGGTTCGTATCGGCGGCGGTTTGCTGGTGGAAGCCATGCCGTCAGACGCGCCCCCGGAAAAGACGGACACGCGACCGCCTTATGAGGAAATTGCAATCGAAGCGGCGGAAGAGGATGCGGCGGAAGAGCGGCCTGTTCTGGACGTGTTGGAACAGGTGGTGGCGCGTGTTCCCGTGGAAGTGGAGGCCGAAAGGGCCCGTACCGAAAGCACATACGAATTCATGGACGAACTGGTGGATATCCGCCTTGATACCTATGTGCGCCCACAGGAGCAACGCGGGTATTTCCGGTTGCGTATCTTGCCGCGTGATGATGCGGCGATAATGCCTTTGCCGCGTGATGTTGTGTTTGTGTTGGATGCGTCCCGCAGTATGCAACAACGCAAACTCGACCTGGTGGTACGGGGTCTTGCCGATGTACTTGCCGGTTTTCGCCCGGAAGACCGGTTCAATATCCTGCTGTTTCGTGATACGGTCACCATGTTTCGCGACGCGCCGGTATATGCGACGCCCGAAAATATCAGTGCGGCCCAAACGCTCTTGACGGAATTGGAATCACGCGGCCAAACAGATGTTTATAATGCATTGCTGCCGGTCGCACAACTGAGACCCCGGCCCAACCTCCCCGGAATCGTGGTGGTTGTGAGCGATGGCGTTCCCACCACGGGCGTACGCGACAGCCGTGCCATTATCAATACCGTCACGGCAGACAATGCCCTGCGCAACAGTATCTTCGCGTATGGCGCGGGGAATATGGTGGACCGCTACCTGCTTGATCTGCTGGCGTACAGGAACAAAGGGCGTGCTTTTGTTTCCGACAGTATACATCAGGCGCGGGAAGACATCGCCGTATTTTTACAGCAGCTTGACGTTCCCATACTGGTTGATTTGCGTGCCGGTTATGGACGTGTCGCACATGAGGACGTGTATCCCCGGGTCATTCCCGATTTCTATCAAGATGTACCCATTGCACTGTACGGCCGCTTTGATCCACAGGGCGATGACGTTTTTGTGGCGCGTATTACCGGACATGCCGGCGACGAGAAAAAAGAGATTGTTTTCCGCGCACCCTTGTCGCAGGCGACACCGGCCGGCGCAGAAATAGCCCAAGGCTGGGCCTTTCAAAAGGCGTACCATCTCATTGGGGAAATCTCCCGGCAAGGAGAAGAACCTGCGCTGCTTGGCGCCCTGCACGACCTTTCGGAAAAATACAATATCCGAACCATTTACGATGAGTAGGGAGTGTTCTTTTGGGTGCGGAACTGTTTGTTAACCCGGCGAAACGCCCGGTTTTTCGTAGGCGCGAACATGCGCCACCAGCTGTTTTACATGTTCAAAAGGCGTGTGTGGCAGCACCCCATGTCCCAAGTTGAAAATGTGACCGCGACATTCCCCCTCCTCGATACACCGTTGTGCCGCTCTAAGAATGGCGTCCACGGGGCCGTTCGCAAGCAGCTGATTGTCCAAGTTGCCTTGTAGCGGTGTTTCAACGCCGAGTGTTGCGCGTGTTGCTGCAAGGGAGTAGGCTGAAGACAAGGAGAGTACGGACGCTCCTGCTTGCTGCAAGGTGGCGGGGGAGATGTGGGCGTCATTCCGGCGGGCAAAAAATATACTGGGGACGCCGGTATGTCGAATCCCGTCAAATACCTGTTGTTGATAAGGCAGCGCCCATGTGGCGTATTCTTCGGGATGAAGACAATGGGCGGTGGATTCAAACAACTGCACCGTTTCCGCGCCCAAGCTGATTTGAAACAACAAATAATCCGTTGTCATGGCGGCAAGCGTGTCGAGGAAGCGACGCATCGCAGCGGGATGCTCCTGCAACAGCGCCCGTGTATTGGGCAGGTCGGCAGGCGGACTGCCGTTTTCAGCCAGGAAAGCGAGAAGCGTGAACGGCGCGCCCGCGAACCCGATAATCGGCAGTTCCGACGATTTCAGCGCGTCGCGCAATATATCATACAAGGACACAAGAAACGGCAGTCCCTCGGCCATGTCAAATTGATGAAGCCCCATGAAGTCTGCCGGACTTGTAAGTGGTTGCTCCGGCTGCGGACCCGGGCGAAATACAAACGGCGCGCCCATGCCGCTCAGGGGCGTGAGAATGTCTTGGAAGATAATGATGGCGTCCACGCCCCACCGTGCGGGCAACAGCGAAATGTACGCCGCAGCTTCCGGATCGCGAAACAGGTTCTCCAGCGGCACATCGCGTTCTGCACGAAACTTGCGGTACGCGGGATCACATCGTCCCGCTTGGCGCATGAGCCAGATTGGCGGGCGTGTGGTCTGGTGGCCGTTGGCAGCTTGCAGAAACAGCCGTTTGCTTGTGGAGGTCATCCGGTATGATCATTTCTGTTGATATAATATTTGTGAGCGCGAAGCGACGTCATACCTTGTCCGGGTCATCGGCGCCAATGTCAAGGGCATCTGCAAACGTATCATCATCGTCTGAATCAACGTCATCATCATCAACCAACAGTGCGTCGTCAGTGTCACTGTCGTCATCTTCCGTGGCAACCACGACGGGGGAGTCAGTTTCTTCCGCTTCCTCTTCGACGTCTTCGCCTTCTTCGTCCTCGTCAACATCATCACTTTCAATGAAAGTGCTGTCCATTTCAACAATATCCAAGGCGGACGGAGTTGCGGCCTGTTTGCGCTTTTTTGTGCGTTTGAGATCCGGCTTCGCTTCAGGTTCCGCCACCGTTTCCCCCACTTTAATCAGCGGTTCTTCGTTGCACGTCTCGGAGGGACACTTATACTGCAGTTTTTCCGCGCCCCAGTCAACGAACCGACGCCCGCACAGGGGGCAATAATACTTGACAGCCACAGACATACCCTTTCGTTTGTTCGGCTGAGGTTGTATTTGTTTATTCCGGCATTAAAAGCGCCGAATTATACCAAAAAAAAAGACCATAAACCACTAGTGTCCGGTTAAGATTTTCAATATAGCCTTTACGGCCTTTATTTACAGTATCAAAACGCCATGAAAAAATTTTTCGATTTCAAATCGCCGGGACATTTAAGTCATACTTTTTCCTTTTCGATACGAGAAGGAGTCACGGATGAACTCAGGGCGTCTTGTGTTTTCCCAGCTTATGGAATTCCTACCCAAATACGAGTACGACAAATGCGTACGCCGTTATCGCGGCAATTATCGTATGCGTACCCTTTCATGTTACGACCAATTTCTCTGCATGGTCTTTGCGCAGTTCACCTATCGCGAGAGCCTTCGCGACACCGTGACCTGCTTGCAGGCCTTGGCGACCAAACGCTTTCATGCAGGGATTCGCGGAAACATAACTCGCAGCACATTGACCGACGCCAACGAGAAACGGGATTGGCGCATTTATGCCGACTTCGCCCAAGTGCTCATTTGCCAAGCCCGGAGGCTTTACGCCAACGAAGACTTCGGAATCGACTTGGACAACACGGCCTATGCACTCGATGCAAGCACCATCGATTTGTGCCTTTCTGTGTTCCCGTGGGCAGCGTTTCGCAAAGCCAAAGGAGC